>CADBBS010000025.1 GCA_902793045.1 uncultured Lachnospiraceae bacterium | reverse complement strand
CAGAGGTGAGGACATGGCAAACATAGACATTAAAAACCTAGAATACAGAAAACCTAATGAAGAAGAATTAAAAGAAATCAGAAAGAATCTTTCTATTCATAATAGAAAAGTTTTCTTTATTAGATTTGCAATTATATTCTTTGGATTTGCGGTGTGTATGCTGTTCCAATACTTTGGACAGTTTCATAGATACACTTATAATGTGTGGGCAAGATTTATTGCAGATCAGTGGCTAATCATTCTGATTTTTATCGTGTTAAATGTGATATCAATTATCCCGTTGATTTATGCTCGGATTACTGTTAAGGACATTGAATTTCATAGATTTAAAGTTCTAAAGAAGATAAAAGTAGCTGAGGTTCAAAATGCAGGAGAAGATATTGGAGATGGAATGACAGGTTTCTTCGGCGGGGGCAAAGTAAGGTATAAGTATTTAATGGTGGAAGATGCTGAGACGGATGAAAATGTAGTGGGTAAGGTTTTTATAAGTGGCCCAATGGAATTTTCTTCAGTGAAAGAGGGCGATGAAGTGATAGCAGAAAAGGTTCCATACGAAGACCACCACAGATTCTATTATGTGACAGCATTATATACAAAAAGAAAGTAATAAAAAAAGCTGATTGGATTTCCAATCAGCTTTTTCTAATGCGTATTAAAGATTAAACTACACTGTCTAAATACTCTAACACTTCAGCTTCAGTAGTCATGCGCATGACTTTGTCAGCCACCTTATCTGCCTCATCTTTCGTCCATTTAGCGATTGTTCCACGTACCTTGAGTACTGAAGGAGCAGAAACACTAAACTCTGTTAAACCGAAAGAAATGAGCAGTGGAATCATCTTTGGATCAGCAGCAGCTTCACCGCACATTCCTACTGGAATGTCCGCAGCTCGTCCGTTCTCAATAATGCTCTTTATCATTCTTAGAACACTAGGTTGGAATGGAGAGTAGAGGTAAGCTACATCGCTATTTCCTCTGTCAGCCGCCATTGTGTAACCTGTAAGGTCATTTGTTCCGATACTGAAGAAATCAGCTTCCTTAGCAAGCAAATCTGCTATTACACCAGAAGCAGCAGTTTCTGTCATAACACCCACAGGGATGTCATCGTTGAAATCAACTCCAGCTTCCTTAAGTTCTGCTTTACATTCTTCTACTAAAGCTTTTCCTTCGCGAAGTTCTTCTACAGCAGTGATAAGTGGAAACATTATTCTCACATCACCAAAAGCACTTGCACGTAGGATTGCTTTAATCTGGCTCTTGAACATATCTTTATTCTTCAAACAATATCTGATAGCTCTAAATCCCATAAATGGATTTTCTTCTTTTTCCAATCCAAGATAAGGAATTTCTTTGTCGCCACCGATATCGAGTGTACGAATAATTAAGCCTTTGCCCTTAAGTGTAAGAGCAGCTTGCTGATATGCTTCAAATTGTTCGTCCTCAGTTGGGATAGCATCTCTATCCATAAACAAGAACTCAGTTCTGAATAGTCCAACACCTTCGCCGTCGGCTGCCATAGTGCCATAGCCTTTTTAGCGTCTTCTGGATTTCCGATGTTACAGAATAGTTCGTACTCTGTGCCGTCAGCTGATTTTGTAGGTTGGCCGCGGAAGTTTTCTAGCTCAGCCTTTTCTTTTAGATATTCCTCGCGCTTAGCGGCATACTCGCTAACCTCATCGTCTGATGGGTTTGCAATTACTACGCCCTCGCTTCCATCTACAATCACCTGATCGCCGTCAGCCACAGAAGTAGTAGCGTTTTCAACACTAAGTACTGCTGGAATCTCAAGAGCTCTAGCAAGAATAGCAGAGTGAGATGTCTGGCTTCCTGTTTCTGTGATGATACCAACTATATTGTCTTTGTTGATGCCGGCTGTCATAGATGGTGTGACTTCGTTTGCCACTACCACGGTGCCAGCAGGAGCATCGCTAATCTTCACAGTTTTTACTCCAAGCAAAATGCTGAGCATTGCAGTTCTGATGTCTTTCACATCGGCCGCACGCTGCTTCATCATTTCGTCAGGAATCTGCGAAAACATTGCTTCATCATTTCGTCAGGAATCTGCGAAAACATTTCCATATACTTTGTATATGTAACGTCAATTGCTTCTTCGGCGCACTTGCCGTCATTAATCATCCCAGTTACTTCGCCATCCATCATTGGATCTTTTGCCATCTGGATGTGGCCTTCCAAAATCTCGGCTTCCTTTGCGCCGGCAGATTCTTTCAAAGCCTCAGCCTGCTCCACAGTTTCCGCGCAGAAGTCCTCTAACGCATCTTGATAGCGCTTGATTTCCGCATCTGTGTCAGACACATCCTTTGGTGTATAGTCTAAGGAATGCTCCTCAATAATCATTACTTTGCCAATTCCGATTCCTTCGGAGGCAGCTACACCTTTTAACATTTAGTCACCTCGTTTCCTTATTCGCCAAAGCCGCTTTCAATCATTTCACAAGCCTTCGCCAAAGCCGCCTCTTCATCAGGACCTTCGCAAACAACTTCTAGTTCATTACCACATTTGATGCAAGCAGCCATTATGTTCATTAGACTCTTTGCATTAACATCAACACCGTTGTGTTTTAGTGTGATTTCAGAAGTAAATGCACCCATTTCTTTGGCGAAGTCTGATGCTGGACGCATGTGAAATCCTTGAGCGTTAACTACTGTTAGTTTCTTTGATACCATTTTGTTTCTCCTTTAGTTTTTATTTTTACCTTTCAAGAATGTAAGTATTAGACACGCCACAACTGAACCAATAATCAATGCTAAGAAGTATAGCAATGGTTGTTTGATTGTTGCGATTACGAAAATACCACCGTGTGGTGCCATTAACTGACATCCGAATACCCATGATAGTAAACCAGCGATACCTGAACCAATCATACAAGCTGGAATTACTTTTAGAGGATAAGAAGCAGCGTATGGGATAGCACCTTCAGTAATGAATGATAGTCCCATAATGTAGTTTACTGGGCCGCTCTTTCTCTCAGCCTCTGTCCATCTATTCTTGAAGAATGTAGTTGATAGTGCGATTGCGATAGGAGGTACCATACCACCAATCATAACTGCAGCCATTGCCTGATAGCAAACAACTACTGTAGGGTCTGTAACTGCAGCGCCTTCTTTCAAAAGTGCTGCGGCAGATGTAAGCATTCCTGTACCAAATACATATGCAGCCTTGTTAAATGGACCACCCATATCGATAGCCATCATTGCTGCTAGAATGAATCCAAGGATTACACCATAGTTGTGACTTCCTAGCCAACCAAGTCCGTTGTTAAGACCTGTGTTGATGACACTCATAATAGGGTTAACTGCGCACATCATAACGCCTACTATGCCAAGTCCCGCTAATGGATAGAGTAGAATAGGTTTTATTCCCTCCAATGAATCTGGTAAGTGATCACATAGTCTCTCAAACAACTTCATGATCCAACCAGCAAGGAAACCAGCTAGCAATGCGCCTAAGAATCCGGATGGAACTGTCTCAGCAGCGCCAGGATCCATAAATGTAGCACCACTAGATGC
Organism: uncultured Lachnospiraceae bacterium; assembly: GCA_902793045.1. Lineage (GTDB taxonomy): Bacteria > Bacillota > Clostridia > Lachnospirales > Lachnospiraceae > Eubacterium_G. The sequence goes on along the minus strand of CADBBS010000025.1, from coordinate 11,039 downwards.
TAACAAACCACCGACAATACCAACTAACAAACCTGGTCTGTCAGCTATCGACATTGCGATAAATCCAGCTAGTACTGGAAGCATAAAGTTAAATGCATATCCACCGATTGTCTTAAACCAAGCTGATACAGGAGTTCCTGTACCGAAGTTTCCGTCCATCTTTACGCCAGCGATACTATCAATCAAGAATGCGATAGCGATAAAGATACCACCAGCTACTACGAATGGTAGCATGTGTGATACACCATTCATCAAGTGTTTGTATAGTTTACGTCCGAAGCTGTCGCCGTTCTCTGCTTTGGAGTCAGCCACTTCAGCTTTGTCAGCCTTAAACGCTGGAACGTCACCACTTAATACTTTTTCAATTAATTCTTTTGGTTTGTGAATACCATCAGCTACCTTTGTAGATAGAACAGGTATTCCGTCAAATCTAGCTGTCTCAACACTCTTGTCAGCTGCTATGATAACACCATCACAGTTTTTGATATCATCAGCAGTAAGTGCATTCTTAACACCGCCAGATCCGTTTGTCTCTACCTTAATATTAATGCCCATTTCTTTGCCGGCCTTTTCTAGGTTCTCAGCAGCCATATAAGTATGAGCAATACCAGTAGGACAAGCTGTAACAGCTACAATAAATTTTTCATCCGCTGGAGCCTCTGCAGCAGCAGGAGCAGCCGCAGCTTCTTTTTCAGCCTCTTTGGCTTCGATAATACTCAAGAACTCCTCTGGAGTCTGAGCCGCTTTTAACTTAGAAGTAAACTCTTCATCCATCATCATTCTCATTAGATTTGCTAAAACTTCTAGATGAACATCGCCATCAGTAGTAGCAGCAATCATAAAGAACAGTTTGCAGTCTGCGCCATCTGGAGCATCATAGTTCACACCACTAGGAACAGTGATGGCACTAAGTGCTGGAGCCTTAACAGCTGCACTCTTAGCGTGAGGAGTGGCAATCTCATTTCCGATAGCAGTAGTGCCCATCTCTTCACGCGCAAGAATGTCTTTGGTGAAAGCATCCTTATCAGTTAAGTTTCCACTTTTGTCGTGGAGGTCTACCAGTTTCTCAATGACAGCATTTTTATCCGCTGCGGCCACGCCCAGCTCAATGCTATCAACTTTTAGTAAGTCTTTAATACGCATCTTTTTACCTCCTTTGTAATTTTTGCATATATAATTAAAATCCGAAAATTTAATTACCTAAAATTTTTCAAGAAGTTCATTAATCTTTTCCTTTGTCGCAAGCCATGGAAGAAAAGCAGTAGCATTTCCGCAAACGCTTCCAAGAGTAAGAGCATAAGAGTAGCTGTTTTTCATTTCGTATCCAGCCACAAAACCTGCCACCATAGAATCGCCAGATCCCACGGTGTTAACAACCTTCTCCTTAATAACGCCAGCCTCGTGAATCTGTCCGTCCTCATCCACAAGCATAGCGCCGTCTCCACCCAGTGAGATTAGTACATTCCTAGCGCCCATATCCTGAAGCTTCTTTGCGTAAGTGACTATGTCCTCTTTAGTCTGAACGTCCACGTCAAAGATTTCAGAAAGTTCCTGTTTGTTTGGTTTAATTAGGAATGGTTTGTATTTAAGTGAGTTAACTAAAAGCTGCTTGGTAGCATCAACCACTATGCGAACGTCTTTGTCAGAGATTCGTTCAAGCATCCTCTCATAAGTATCGTCCGGCAAAGTACTTGGAATACTTCCAGCAAGAACTAAAGTGTCACCATCTTGAATATGGTCCACCTTCATCATCAAAGCCTCTAGTTCGTCCTCTGATATATCCGGTCCTTGTCCATTTATCTCTGTTTCTTCGCCGGCCTTAATCTTTACGTTGATTCGAGAAATGCCGTCGCGAAGTCTGATAAAGTCTGTAGTCACGTAAGTGTTTGCGACCCATTTGTCGATGGCATCGCCCACAAAACCTGCAATAAAACCGAGAGCAGTGCTAGGAATATCTAGCTCCGCCAAAACCAATGAAACATTGATTCCTTTTCCACCACAATAATACTCTTCGCTATTTGAGCGATTAGTTATTCCCATATGGAGTTCGTCCATACGCATAATATAATCGATAGCTGGGTTAAGAGTAACTGTATAAATCATTCGATCACCTCTATATTAAATTTTTGATTGAATAAAAAAGTCCGTCACTATTCAATCATCGCTAAGTCAATTATCTCACATATTGCGACAAAATGACAGTTGATATTTGCTCTTTGTTTTTGAAATGGTGGCATTTTTAGGACCGTTTTGCTTGATATAGTATGCTCTAATGGTATAATAGCAAAGGTGAGAAATCACATATAAAGAATAGTTCGAAACGGTCGAACTGAAGCGAGGAAAAAATGAGTTGTTTTTATCCGGCAGATATACTTTTGCCGAAGAATGCTAGTAAGGAAGATATGCAAAAGTGGGCGGTTATAGCCTGCGATCAGTACACTTCAGACGAGGAGTACTGGGAGGATGTAAAGGAGATAGTGGGCGATGCTCCATCTTCTCTAAACATTATGCTTCCTGAAATTTATCTGGAAAAAGATAATACAGAAAAGATTGAGAAAATCAATGCGAAGATGCAGGAGTACTTAGATAGCGACATGTTTGAAGAGTACAAAGATGCGATGATATACGTGGAAAGACAAGTCGGCGACAAAGTTCGTAAAGGCTTGGTGGGAATGGTTGACTTAGAGCAGTACGACTACACACCAGGTAGCAAGACTTTAATTCGTGCTACAGAAGCTACTATCATTGATAGACTTCCACCTCGAATCAAGATTAGAAAGAATGCTCCGCTTGAAATGCCGCACATTTTGATGCTCTTTAACGATGCAAACAAAACTATCGTAGCACCGCTAGAGGCTAGAAAAGATGAGCTAGAAGTGGTTTATGATTTTGACCTTATGAAAGACGGTGGTCATATCACTGGATACTTGCTTACTAAAGAAATGCAAGAAGATGTGGAGAAAGCACTAGATAAGTTTGCCGAGGAAAACGATGGCTTGCAGTTTGCCGTGGGCGATGGTAACCATTCTTTGGCGGCGGCGAAGGCATGTTATGAGAAGGACAAAAATCCTTTGAACAGATATGCACTAGTTGAGATTGAAAATGTTCACAACAGTGCTCAGGAATTTGAATCAATCTTCAGAGTTTTGTTTAATGTGGATGCTGATAACTTCCTAAGCGAGTTTAAAGAATACACTATGCAAAACGGCATGGGCGGTATGCAGAAGTTCAAATACTACGTGGGCGAAGAAGAAGGCGAATTTGAGGTGAAAGCCACAGCCAAACTTCCAGTTGGAACACTACAGGGATTTATTGACCTTTATATAGAAGAAAACCCTGAGGTTAAAGTGGATTATATTCACGGACAGGACGTAGTTAAGAAGTTAGCTAAGAAAGAAAACACACTTGGATTTATATATGAAGGAATTAAGAAAGACAACTTCTTTGACGCGATCATCCAAGATGGCTCACTTCCAAGAAAGACTTTCTCTATGAACGAGGCTGATGAGAAGAGATTTTATATAGAGACTAGAAAGATTAAATAGGAGAATTTAGTTTATGGGTATGTATATTTGGTACGGCTTCCTTATCGGAATGATCGTAATACAGGCAGTATACTTTGTTTTCAGAGTTAAGAGATTTTATTTTGTTGAAAAACTATCTCGAGGAAGCAAGAGAGCCCAATTTGCTATAGCATCAATTCCATCGCTAGTACTTATAGTGCTAGCGTTTGTTAATATGGTTCACACAGCTATTGTGGGCATGTATTTGTTTATGATTTGGCTACTTTGTGATTTGGTGGGCGTGATTATTAGAAAGTTCACAAAGAAATCTTACAAGATTTACTTTGCAGGAATAGCGGCTGTTTTGATTACAGTAGTTTTCTTTGGATACGGCTACTATAATGCGCATGATATAAAGAAAACCGAGATTACTGTTAAGACCGACAAAGAAATTGGCCCAGATGGTTTAAAGATTGCTCTTTTTACTGATTCTCACGTTGGAACTATGTTTGACGGAAAAGAGTTTCAGAAAATAAGTAAAGATATTATGAAGAGTAATCCTGATATAGTTTTGATAGGTGGCGACTATGTGGATGACGATACTACAAAACAGGAAATGCTAGATGCGACAAAGGCTTTGGGAGAGATGAAGACAAAGTATGGCGTTTATATGGTGATGGGAAATCACGATGGTGCATACTTTAATTATAGAAACTTCTCTACAAATGACTTGAGAAAAGAACTTGCAAAGAATGGTGTGGTTTTACTAGAGGATAACTTGAAAGACATTAATGGTAAATTCACTTTAGTAGGAAGAAAGGATAAATCTAGTAGAAATAGAATGCCTATTCAGGATTTGATGATACCTGTTAAGAAGAGTAGTTATAGCATTGTACTAGATCATCAGCCAAACGACTTTGACGCGGAGGCAAAGGCTAAACCAGATTTAGTTCTTTGTGGACATACACATGGCGGACAGTTGATTCCCTTGGGTTGGACGACAGAACTATTCCACACTAATGATTGCAGATACGGCGAAGTGAAAAGAGGAGACACTACATTCTTCACAAGTTCAGGTATTGCTGGATGGGGAATTCCTTATAAAACTGGATGCATTTCAGAGTATGTGATCATAAATGTTAAGCAAAAATAAAATGTGATAATAATAAAAAAGCATATATTTAACTATTAAGTCTATGATATAATAACAAAGAATGATTTTATAAATTTTCTTGTGGGAGGGAAAAAGAATGAAATTAACAAAGAAATTACTAGCAACAGTACTTGTGGTAGCTCTTACTATCGCAGCAGTTCCTGTTATGGGCGCTACTGTGGATGCTACAAATACAGTACCTAACAAGAAGAGTCTTATGAAACTAGTAGACGAATTCTCAACTCCTATTGGTGTAACAGAAGAGTACATCATGAAACCAGGAAAGAGTATTACATACAACTTTAGCAAAGTTACTGCTAGAGCTGATATGCTACGTTTCAAAGCAGAGAAAAAGAAGCAAGTTAACAAATATTCAAAGAGAATGTTTGGAAAGAAGACTTCTAAAGTTACTCTATACCCAGGTGAATGGGGAGATTCTCAAGTAGTAATGGAGATTGACAGTATCAAGAAGACTTCAAAGACAAATTACTATGTTAAAGGTCAAGTATATTTCACAAATATGAGAGATGGTAAGAAGCACCTTGTTGGAACATTTAGATTATATGTTCAGAGAAAGAAAACTGCTAAGTATAAATATGTAGCAACAAAACTTAAACTTACAAAGTGGAAAAAAGCTACTACTAAATCAAGCAAGGTAAATCTATTCTCAAGTGCCAAGAAATATAAGAACATCAAAGCTACTATGACATATCAGTTAATTACTGTAAGTGGTGTAGATGGTGCTAAGGGCATTAATAAAGCGCTTAAAGGCGACATGGATGCTTTGCAGAAGTCTCAGAGTGCTACTAACTTCTATCAATGGGTAGCAGAAGATGATGCTAAGAAGATTAAAGATAATTACTACTTCACAGCTACTTCAAAGGTTAAGTACAATATGAACAATATCCTAAGTGTTCGTATTACTATTCACTGGTATGTAGGTGGAGCTGAGAACACTGACGAATACGGATACAACTTCGATGCTAGAACTGGTAAGCAGATCGGCATTAAGAAGGTAGTTAAGGGTTCAACTAATACTATCAAAAAGAAGATGTACAAGGCTATAGACAAGAAAAACTGGTCTAAGTCATACAAGAAGAAAGCTAAGAAGTATATTAAGAAGACTAAACTTAGCAAGTTAGAATTCTATATGAAGAATGATAAGGTTATCATCTGTATGGAACCATACACACTTGGTAAGAAGCAGAGAGAATTCAAATCATTCTATATATTCAGTATATACTTCTAAAAAAGGAGGGTGATAAAAATGGGAAATAAGTACGAAGGTACAAAAACAGAACAGAACTTAAGAGAAGCTTTTGCAGGCGAGTCTCAAGCTAGAAATAAATACACTTACTTTGCATCAGTTGCAAAGAAAGCTGGTTATGAGCAGATTGCAGCATTGTTTTTAAAGACAGCTGACAATGAGAAAGAGCATGCAAAACTTTGGTTTAAAGAACTAGAAGAACTTGGAACTACTGAGGAAAACCTTAAAGCAGCAGCTGAAGGTGAAAACTTTGAGTGGACTGATATGTATGACAGAATGGCTAAAGAAGCCGACGAAGAAGGATTCCCAGAGTTAGCAGAAAAGTTCAGAGGCGTAGCTGCTATCGAGAAAGAGCATGAAGAAAGATATCGTAAGCTTTTAGAGAATGTTGAAACTATGAAGGTATTCGAAAAAGCTGGCGTTGTTATGTGGGAGTGTAGAAACTGTGGACATATTGTTGTTGGAGAAAAGGCTCCAGAAATTTGCCCAGTATGTGCTCATCCACAGAGTTTCTTCGAAGTGAGAGCAGAGAACTACTAAAACTTAAGCCAAAGAATAATACAAATTTCAAAAAGAGCCATTTATATGGCTCTTTTTGTGTTATATGTGTTATAATTCAAAAGAATACTATTTAAGTAGGTGAAAAAAATGAAAGATACAAACAAAGATATCAAAAAAATTGTTGATAAAATCCTAAAGGATTATCAGGGAGATAGAGATATCGATCACATTGAACTCTTTGATCAACCAGATACAAAGATGGTTCAGGAGATGATTGGTAAACTCTTAACTATTGTGTTCCCTGGATTCTTTAGAGAGCAACATTATAGATTCTACAATATGGACAGCAGACTTACTGTTTTGATAGAGGATGTAATGTATAACCTAAATAAACAAATAGCAGTAGCACTTCTTCAAAGAGATGATATGAAGGATGCTTCTGAAGAAGCAAGAACAGAAGAGGCGCAGAAGATTTCATTAGAGTTCTTTGAAAGAATTCCAAGTGTAAGAGAGTATGTAGATACGGATGTCGAGGCCTTTATCGAGGGCGATCCTGCTGCATACAATAAAAATGAGATTATTCTTTCTTACCCAGGCTTATATGCTATTACAGTTTACAGATTAGCTCATGTTTTGCAGCAGCTACGTGTTCCATTGATTCCAAGAATTATGACAGAGTATGCGCACAGCAAGACGGGTATTGATATTAACCCAGGTGCTACTATCGGTAAATATTTCTTTATCGATCACGGCACAGGTATAGTGGTAGGAGAGACTACTATTATCGGAGACAGGGTAAAGGTTTATCAGGGTGTAACTATTGGTGCCCTAAGTACTAGAGATGTGATCGGTCTTAAGGGTGAAAAGAGACATCCTACTATAGAAGATGATGTTACTATTTACTCTGGAGCGTCTATTCTAGGTGGTGAGACGGTGATTGGCAAAGGCTCCGTGATTGGATCAAATGCTTTTATCACAGAACCAATACCAGCGGGAAGCAAAATTAAGTTTGAAAACTAGGAAATAAGCAAAGCGTCACAGTATTAACTGTGGCGCGTTTTTTACGCTTGTGATATACTTATCTTGGTGTTTTATGATATAAAACTAGGAGGAATAGGATGAAAAGAATTCTTGCAATCGGACTAACATTAATTATGACAACTCTAGCGCTTGCCGCTTGTGGCAACGACTATGATTTCGTGGAAGTAGGAGACGACAAAAAGTCTCTTGATATAAAGTTGGATGACAATAAAAAAGGTTATTCATGGAAAACTACTATTGCAGAGCTTGATAAGCTAACTCTTAAGAAGGAAACAGTTAAGGACGGAAAGTATATAGCAAAGATTGAGACTGTTACTAAATCAGGTAAGGGTAAAAAGGGCGGAAGAGCATCTGTTGCTTTCACATATGTTAATGACAAAGATCCTAACGATGTTTACTTAGGATATGTTGTGGGCGTGGGTGTAAATCCACAGGGAAAAGCAGAGATTAGAGCAATAGACGAATACAAAGTCAATTTTGAAACAACACTTAAAGAAGATTAATAGACCTTAAGGAGTCTATATGTTAAATAATGAAAAGATAACTTTGATGACGAAGTTATCACTGTACGAAGAAAAACATTTTAAAGACGAGATTACAACGAGTAAGCTTTTTAAGAGTGATTACTTATCCTCTAAAATGCTTGGCTCTTTTGCGTGCGTAACTCTTGGATATATTTTGATCATGGTGTTGTTGTTCTCTTATTTGCCGGAGGTAATGTTTGGATTAATGACAACTACTACCAGCTTTATCATTATGATGATTGCAATGATACTAATCTACATTATAGTGGTGGTTCTTTACCTGATTTACAGTTACGCATTTTACTCTCACAAATTTAAAGAGATTCGCGGGCACTTAAAAGAATATAATGGTGACCTAAAGACATTACACAGAATTCAAGAACAAGAGTACGACGCGATTATCGATGAGTTAGAGGAGGAGATGGAAGATGATTAGTTTAATGACATTAAAAGAAAAAGTTAAAAACATTTATGCTGAGCATGAATTTGTTTTGCAACCTGTTTTTAAGTTTGTCTTCTCATTTGTAGCACTTGTCCTTTTCAAACTCAATATTGGATATGCACCAGTTGTAAACATGTGGCCAGTAATGCTATTGATGGCAGTCATTATGGCATTTTTGCCAAAGAGAGTAGATGTAGTAATAGCTATGCTTGTAATGATATTTGATGTTTACTACATTTCATTGGAACTAGCTGGTGTTGTATCAATTTTACTTATTGTATTGCTTGTTTTATTCTTGAGATTTACTCCAAAACAGGGAATATATTTAGTGCTAGTACCACTAGCATTTTATTTGAAGATACCTTATGTAATTCCGATTGTAGCTGGATTGGTTTCTACACCAGTAGCTATCGTTTCAGTGACATTTGGAACTATTATTTACTATTTAATAGATGTTGTTAACAAAAACTCAGATGCTATCCAGACTATTTCGAAGAATGCGAGTGGAAGCAAGGAAACAATATCAGCAGTTTCTTCAATTGTTAACATTGCAACTAGCAACCCTAGTATGTATTTAACAATTGTTGTATTTGCAATAACTATCGCACTAGTTTATGGACTAAAGAGAAGATCTGTGGACCACTCATGGGAGATAGCTGTAGTGGTAGGAAGTATCTTCCAGTTGATAGCATTTTTAGTAGGTGGAATTTTGTTTAACGCAAAGTTCTCAATATTGTGGGTTATTATAGGCTCCGTCATTTCTTTCATAATTGCATATCTATTGCAATTGCTAGTTTTCTCTGTGGATTACTCCAGAACAGAGAATACGCAGTTTGAGGATGACGAGTACTATTACTATGTAAAGGCTGTTCCTAAAATTAATGTTACAGCCCCTGAGATGAACGTTAAGAGAATTAACGCTCAGAGAAGAAAGAAAAGTGCACCAGTTAGAAGGGAGAGATAATTGAGCGCTATATTTCATAATATTTACAATTTCTTTGATAAATATTTTTCTATCCCAAATATTTATATCAGCGACATTGTTGAAATTATAATTATTACAATCGCTGTATATTACATTATCCTTTGGTTTAGAAAGAGCAGAGCATGGGTTCTTATGAAGGGCCTAATTTTGCTGTTCATATTTATGTTTATAGCATCAGTTTTCCATTTGACTACCGTGCTTTGGATTATGAACAAAGCATTGAGCGTTGGTATCATTGCTATGGTTATCATTTTCCAACCAGAACTAAGACGTGCTCTTGAGGCACTTGGCAGAAGAAACAAATTGTTCCAAGTATTTAGATTTGCTGGTCCTACATACGAGGAGAGATTTAGTGACAAAACTTTGGACAATATTTTGACTGCGACAAAGGAACTTGCAAAGACAAAGACAGGAGCTCTTATTGTTATCCAGCAAGACTTTGATTTAATTGAATTTGTTGAGACTGGAATTAGACTAGATGCTAAAGTTACTAGTCAATTACTTATAAATATATTTGAAAAGAACACACCACTTCATGATGGTGCTGTTATTATAGACGGCGATGAAATAGTAGCTGCTACTTGTTACTTGCCAATGTCTGAGAACTTATCTCTAAGTAAAGAACTTGGTACTCGCCACAGAGCGGCAGTTGGACTATCTGAGATTGCAGATTGTCTAGTTATTGTTGTATCAGAAGAAACAGGAACTATCTCACTTGCTAGAGATGGTGAATTAACTAGATTTGCTGACCAGCCAACTATCACTTCTGAACTTTTGAAGTCTCAAGATAAAGAGATGGTTAAAGGTAGCAAAATATTTAAGAAAGGAAGTGACCGTGATGTCGAGGAGCAGTAAGATTAAAGACGCTTTCACAAAGAACATTGGGTTGAAGATTGTTGCGTTAATCTTGGGTACAATCATTTGGTTAGCTGTCGTTAATACAAGTGATCCATCAACTACGGTCACTGTACATAATATACCTATTACTATTACAAACCAAAAAGCCATTACTAAACAGGGCTTGGTTTATGATGTAACTAGTAAGCAAAAGGTAGATGTAACTGTTTCTGGAAATAGATCTGTAGTAAGTGGTTTAACAGCGGATGATTTCAAAGCCACAGCATCTCTAAAAGAGTTATCTATGGTTAAGGCTGCACCGGTTACTGTGAAACTAAAAGACAGGTCAAATGCTAGAAGAGTGAATATACTTTCACAGGATGTTAATACAGTAACTATCGATATTAATAAAGTTACAAAAGAAAAATATCCTGTAGAAGTTAAGTTCATTGGACAACCTGCTGAAGGTTATGTAGCCAAGATTAAGTCTATGAGCTTTAATAATGTCTTAGTGAAAGCTTCAGAGGCAGCTCACAAGAAGATTGATAAGGTTGTTGCCAAAGTTGATATTGACGAGGCCGACGAAGACTTTTCAAAGACTTACAAATTAGTGTTCCTAGACAAAGATGGTAGAACTATCAAGCCTGATCATGCGAAGCTTTACAAAAAGAAAGTTAAAGTGGATATTCATTTGAGTCAGGAGAAAGAGGTTCCAATTATTATAGATACAGTTGGAAAACCTAAGTCTGGTTATAAGAGCAGTATCAAGGTTACGCCAAAGAATGT
>CADBBS010000024.1 GCA_902793045.1 uncultured Lachnospiraceae bacterium | reverse complement strand
TTTCTAGCGAACTGACTGAAAAAATCATTCACACATGTAAAGAAGTTCACTAACCTAGTTAGTATAACACTTTTAATGTTTTTTTCAACAGTAAATGGGCAATTATTTTATGATTTTTCACTCATTTTTTATGAATGTTTCTGCTTTTGAAAATCTTGACAGAATATGTTTTTTTATAATACTATTTTTATGGTAAGTAAATGCGGAGATTAAACTAAATGGCAGACAAAAAAGAGTTGAAAAAAGGATTAATATCCGTTGTGATGAGCAACTACAATACTCCTATCAAGTATTTGAAGGAGTCTATTGATAGTGTTTTAAATCAGACATATTCGAACTTTGAATTTATTATTATAGATGATGGTTCTACTGATGATTCACTTGAATTTATCAAGTCTTATGATGATCCTAGGATTAAGTTGATTGTTAACGAGGAAAACATTGGCCTAGCCAATTCTTTAAATGAGGGTCTCGAAGTTGCTTCTGGTGAGTTTATTGCTAGAATGGACACTGACGATATTTGCTATCCAGAAAGATTTGACAAACAAATAAAGTATATGCAAGAGAACCCTAACACTATTGTCTGTGGAACATGGGCAAAAACAATTAACAGTCAGAATCAATGGACAGGGGAAACTTGGGCAAGTCCAATTATAAAAGATACTGATTCATATAGAATCAGTTTACTGTTCAGCAACAATCCTCTTATCATCCATCCTTCTGCTTTTTTTAATAATAAGCTACTTTTAAAAAATAATCTTAAATACAGCAATTTATTCCCACATGCAGAAGACTATGAATTATGGACGAGGTGTTCAAAAGTTTCTAATTGTTATATTCTTCAAGAAAAACTATTGCAATTTCGCAGACATAATGAATCCATATCGGGCTCCTATAAAAAAATACAAACAGAAGAAGCATATAGTATAGTTCAAACTCAGTTAGAAGAATTGGGATTGCATTTGTCCGATGATATAAAAGAATTACACTATCGTTTACTTGTTGATATAAAACCATATGACAATACCCTTAAAAAATGGATTAAAAAAATAATAACAGCTAATAAAGAATATAAAATATATCATCAAAAAAAATTGAAGAGAATACTATGGTATAGGTGGTCAGAATTGTGTTATGAAGAAATGTCTAATTCAAATATAACAAGAATATTATATTTGTTCTTATCTTTATCTATGAGATGCAAATTATATCTATTTATGATTAGAATAAAATCTAAAAAGGGAAAAAATGTATAAAGAAAAGGCTTTGAAAAAGAATTTGATATCTGTTGTAATGAGCAATTACAATACTCCTATTAATTATTTAAAGGAGTCTATTGATAGCGTCTTAAATCAGTCATATTCAGACTTTGAATTCATTATTATAGATGATGGATCTACTGATGACTCGCTTGAATTTATCAAATCTTATGATGACCCTAGAATAAAACTTGTTATTAACAAGGAAAACATTGGTCTTACCAAATCATTGAATAAAGGATTTGATTTAGCGCAAGGCGAGTATATTGCTAGAATGGATGCTGATGATATTTGCTATCCAACCAGATTCGAAAAGCAGGTTAAGTATATGCAAGGACACCCAAGTACTATCGTCTGTGGGGCTTGGGCAAAAATACTAGATGAAGACAATACCTTAAGTATCGCTGAATGGGCATGCAGTCGCATTGATGATATGGAAGAGTATAGAATCAATTTGCTATTTAACTGCTATCCACCTTTTTTTCATTCCAGCGCATTTTTCAATCATGGTTTACTAATTAAATACGACATTAAATATAACGAAAAATACAGATATGCTCAGGATTATGAATTGTGGACAAGATGTTCTCAATATGCGAAAAGTTTTATTATACAAGAATTCTTATTAGAATATCGCTTCCACAGTGCTTCTATTTCAAAAGCAAAACGGGATGCTCAAAGAAACTGTGTTTTCCAGATTGTACAAGATCAGCTTGATCATTTGCACTTAAAACTACCCGATGAAGTTAAAGATGCTCACGTTATTTTCCCAACAAGACACGCTCAATACAATGCGATGTTCAAAAAATGGATAAAGAAGATGATTAGAGCTAACAGAATGTATAAAATATACAATCAAAGGAAGATGAAGCATCTTCTATGGTATTATTGGTCAAAAGTATGTTATGCAGAACTCTCTCATTCTAATGTAACTAGACGTCTACGCTTAATCATATCACTTTCTCCAAGATGCATTATCAATCTTTTTAAAATAAAAAAATACTATATTGTTAAACGTAAGCATAAATAATTACACTTCAAATCTTGATTTATTAGGGTATTTATTTGAAAGAATTGAATCGATTTCCGAACGCACAGATTCAAATTCTGTTTCATCAATATTGTCTGAATCATTCAAACATACCATTAAAGAATCATCCTCAGAGATATCTTTTCTTACTTCTTCGATTTCTTCTTTTAAATTACTATAATTAATTCCAAAATGTTTATAACTAACTGGATAAAAAGACCCATTCATTATTTCCCATAAATGGAATATTTGCTGTTGAATGTCGAACGGCGTACGAAACTTATTCATACATACCTCATCTAGCCTTTCTCCATAAGCTTGCCACACCTTTTCCATTGTTGATTTCTTCATAGGTGACCCTAGGTGTGGAAAAAACATACCGTATAAATAATTATCTCTAAATGATAAACGGTGATACTTTAAGGCATTTTTATTACATTTACCAAACCATAGTTCCGGATTTTTCTCAATAGCTTTTGTTGCCCCAAACTTATTGTTAATTAACTCTAAATTATTAATTAACATATAATCAAACAATTCCATTCTATGATAGTATCTACGTGGTATTGCATTGCAACAATACTTAGGAGTGTCTCCATTAAAGAAGTCTTCTTTTTGTGCACTTCTATTTAGAAACATATCATCATTAAAATAAACAAAGCATTCCGATAATTCTTTTATTCTATGGAAATTCAATTCAATAGGATTTGTGCTAAAAGTAGGCAAATATTTTTGCGGAATAAATTCTTCATGTTTAACTATGTTTATTTTGGGATCATTTATATTTAACCATTCAGGATAATGACCATATGTCACAAAGTGAATCTTCCGAACCCAAGGAGCATACCTTTCTACACTTCTAAACCAATATTTCAGTATTTTCCAATCTCTGTATCTTTCAACTCCATTCCCTTCGAAATCGTCGTTGCTATATTTATCTTTTCCCGCTTTCCATTTTTCATCACTGCTATCAACCCACGCCAAAACAAAGTCTAACGGTTCATCTGTTGACAATTCTTCTATCTTGCGTGTTTTACCAATTAGCTCGCATTTTAATAATCTTATTGCTTTTTGAAAACCATGATACAAATTCATAAATGCTTCTATTAATCCTTTTTTGTATTTTTACATTTATCGTTAAAATCTATAACACTTAATATCAACTCGGCATCTTCCGTTTTAGCAATTGCTTCGACATCTTTGTCTAAACAATGACTTTCCCAGTAAGGATGCTCATCAAAAATAAATGTGTGTGATGGATTTACTCTTGGATCTAAGATAAATAATTCTCTTAATTCCTCATAGCTTACACCGTGTTTTTTTGCAATTTGGTAGAACTGCGAACAAAATGACACCTTTGTAGCAAGCCAACAGTTTTCCATATATTTTGCAATTTCCGCTGTAGTACTATCAACTATTCTGAAAGTGTGACGTCCATCATATATTTGCTGCAACACTTGAATAACTTTTTGGCATACTTCCTTCTCTCCGCCAAGAATTGTAAAACCAAATTCAAAATTATTATTGTGTTGAGTTGATCCATAATACTCAGGGCTAAAAACAATATTCTTTTCAGTTTCCTCAATAAGTTTTTCAGTAGTATGAGGCAACACTGTACTCTTCACAACATAAATATCAGCATCATTATCTTTTATTGCTTTCAGTACTTCTGTAGTATCACATAGATTTTCCCCTTTAATTGGAGTATCCACGCATATAAAAGCAATATCATACTTTTCTTTTGTTCTAGTATCAACTTCTTTATATTTGTCGAACACTTCAGGATTAAGTTTTTCTATTTCTTTTTCAAGATTGTGTCCAACCACACCATATCCAACTATTAATACATTCATATACTACCCTCTTTTATTTTTCCTTATTGTCATTTTTCACTTCAATATCATGAAGACGGGATGCTCCCCAATTATATATCTTCCATTTTATCGGATCATCTGTTTTACCTTCATCCATATCAAAAACAAATCCTGGAAATACTCCTTCTAAATAATTGTCATTTCCATATTCATCTGTCACAAATGCAACTACATCTACTTGATACCTAGACGGTGCCAAATGCTTTGTATCCATAACGAGAGATAATTCTTTAGTCTCGTTTTCTTCAAAGTCAATTTTGGTATCCGTAATCATAGTAGCTCCTTTTTTAGGAGTAGTCATCGGTGATAGTTCGAATCTAAATCTAACATCCGACTGTTTTTGTGATGAATTCACTTTTAGTTTTATAGGGATTCTGCTTCCACATTCTATATGGGAATTATCCAAATCTAATTCACCTATGCGTAAGCCTCCATCACCCCACTCAGGATGTCTATATTCATCATTAAACTCGTAATGATCTCTAACAATTTCCTCTTCTTCATTCTTTGATAAATAAATATCGATGCCTTTTTCTACATCTCCATCAAATATTATTTTTCCATGACTAATAACCACACATCTATTGCACAAATTACGAATCGTATTCATATTGTGGCTTACATATAGTATCGTTCTTCCCTCTTTGGCAGAAACATCATTCATTTTATCTATACATTTTGTTTGGAATGCCATATCTCCTACAGCAAGTACTTCATCCATTATCAATATTTCTGAATCTAGATTTGCCGCCACTGCAAAAGCTAATTTTACATACATTCCCGATGAGTATCGTTTAACAGGTGTGTCAATAAACTGACTACATTCCGAAAATTCTATGATATCATCTATCTTTTCAGAAACTTCCGCTCTAGTCATTCCTAGAATCGCACCATTTAGATAAATATTCTCTCTACCTGTTAACTCTGGATTAAAACCTGTGCCTACTTCTAACATAGATGAGATTTTTCCATTAACGTAAATCTTACCTTCTGTAGGGGCTGTAACTCTGGAAAGAATTTTTAGCAATGTGGATTTTCCCGCACCATTATGTCCTATTATTCCAATTCTTTCCCCTTGATTTATCGTTAAATCAATACCATCTAACGCCATAAACTTTTCATTTCTTTTGTAGACCTTATCGCCTATTTTTATATTAGGATCGTCTTTCTTTCTTATTCTAGCCCACAAACTTTGCACATCACCCTTTAAAGTTCCTCCACCAATGACGCCCAATCTATATTGTTTTGTTAAATTTTCAATTTTTATAGCAATACCATTATCGCTCATAATTATTCTCCACTAGTAGTAATTCTTTTCTAAACTCAATTAAACTGTATCCATAAAAGTCTTTTCAACTCTATTAAACATTGTTATTCCAATAAACAAAACCACAAAGGTCGTCACCCAACTAATGCCCCACCATATCCACGGTTGAGAACCCACACCGATCCATCCGTATCTCATAAGTTCCACAATTGGTGATAATGGATTAAGCATGATTAATCTATAAAGCTTTGGTTGCTTCCATAAAAATGATGCAGCGTAAATAACAGGTGTAGCATACATCCACAAAGATATTCCAAAAGTTACTACTACTCTTAAATCCCTATATTTAGTAGTTAATGATGAAATAATAATACCGAAACCTAATCCTAACAATGCCATTTCTAATAAGAACAAAGGTGTCAAGGCTGCCACCCACGTTACTCTAGCATTAGAACCTCTCCATAAGAATATAATAGAAAAGAATCCAACCAATAATAATTGAACAAAGAAGTTAATCATAGAAGTGATTACTGTAGAAATAGGAAGTGCTAATCTTGGGAAATATACTTTTCCGTATAGATTAACATTATCTACAAATGTGCCCGATGTCGAGTTTAGACAGTTAGAAAAATATAGCCATGGCACGTTACTTATCATATAGAAAAGAAAATGCGATACGCCTTCTGCTGGCATTTTGATTTTAGCAATATCATGAAATACAAAAGCTTGCATTGCTGCAATTAATAATGGCTGAACTATAAACCATGCAGGGCCTAGTACTGTTTGTTTATAGCGTGTAGTAAAATCACGCTTAACAAACAACCATACTAAATCTCTATACTGCCAAAGTTCCTTTAATTTAAAGTCGTACCATTTTGTTTTAGGTTTTATCACATATGACCATTGTTGTTCCATCTTTTCACCTTCCGTGCTCACATATCTTTTTAGATTATATCATAGATTTTTTATTGTTTTCAATATCACATCAATAAATAAGGGAGTGCCAAAGGCACTCCCATTAATTATTTTAGTTTATTATCAATTATTCTGCAGATTCTTCTTTAGGCTCTACCCCACCGTGTACAATTACTGGATCTTTGTCTGGGAATAGAAGGTTAAGAACAATACCTGCAATAGCTGCAACAGCAAGTCCTGATAGACTAAATGCTACAGAACCAATGTTAAACTTAACAGCTCCGTCGAAACTCTTAACAACGTCAGAGCCCATTCCTGAACTAAACTTAATACCAAGCGCTGATACAACGATGATAGCTGCTACGATAACGTTACGACTCTTTGAGAAGTCTACTTGTGCTTCTACTACATTTCGTACACCGATAGCTGCAATCATTCCATATAACATGAATGAAATACCACCAACGATACCTGCTGGCATTACTTCAATAATCATAGCAAACTTAGGTGAGAATGATAGCAATACTGCAATATAAGCAGCGATTCTTACCACTCTAGGATCGAATACTTTTGAAAGTGCTAATACACCAGTATTTTCACCGTAAGTTGTGTTAGCAGGACCACCAAATAGTGAAGCTAGTGATGTAGCCAAACCATCACCAAGAAGTGTTCTGTGAAGTCCTGGCTCGTTGATAAAGTCTTTGTCACATGTAGCACCGATAGCACAGATGTCACCGATGTGTTCCATCATAGTTGCGATTGCGATAGGAACCATAGTTGTAACTGCTGTAACTACTTTAGCTTTCTGTGAGAAATCTACACCGCCAAATACTGTTCCGTTCCAGTCTACTGGAAGACCAACCCAAGCGGCATCTCTAATCTTCCACCATTCAACTTTAGTGAAAGCTTCTATATCTAATAAGTTACCAAAGATTACTGCGCATACGTAAGCTACTGCAACACCGATAAGGATAGGAATTATTTTTGACATTCCTCTTCCCCAGATGTTAAATGCAATAACTGTAGCCAAAGCGATAAGTGCTAGTGGCCAACATGTTGCACAGTTGTTCAAAGCTGATGGAGCTAAACAAAGTCCAATAGCGATGATGATAGGTCCTGTAACTACAGGTGGGAATAATTTCATAACTCTCTTAATTCCTACAATCTTAATAACTGCTGCAAGAATTACATAAAGAGCACCTGCACATACAACACCAAAGCATGCGTATGGAAGCATTTCTGAATTAGCTTTTCCATCTACCATAGGAGCTATCGCTGCATATCCACCAAGGAATGCGAATGAAGATCCTAGGAATGCTGGTACTTTAAACTTTGTAAGTAAGTGGAATAGTAATGTTCCAAGACCTGCCATAAGCAATGTAGTCTGAACATTCAATCCAGTTAGAATTGGTACTAATACTGTAGCACCAAACATAGCGAACAAGTGCTGGAATCCTAAGATACCCATTCTAGGATAACCAAGTTTTCTAGCATCATAGATTGGTTCTAAACCAATTTGATTCTTTGCCATTTCTCTTTTTCCTCCTTTTAGACAAAATTTTTTTGGGCTTTCGCCCCTATCCGATTCAATCTAGGTTTTTCCTCTACACCCTAAATCTTGTACCATTCTACCACAAAAACCACTGTTTGCATACCATATATTGTATATTTTTACTATAATAGAATATCTGCACTAAAAAACAGGTATAGTTATCTATACCTGTTTTTAGTAATAAACTATTTAGATAATATCCTTTTAATTTTTTTTATCTTATTCCTTCGGAATATTCCTTGCTCTTCTTTTTCTGAGAAAAAAGATAATTTTACTTCTATATTATTCCTATAGCAGTAATCTATTAGTCGCACTGTTGATTTCAACAAATCTAAACGTTCTTTTTTACTAATTGAATACTTTGTCCCTGTATCTCTGGCAATTATAAGTCGTGATACCTCAAGTTTCTTCATTAACTTGATGAATTCATTATAATCTTTCTTTGAATCATTTATACCTGGAAGCACTATGTACTTCAACTCAATTTGTCCAGAATGAGATGAAGCCTTATGATAGTCAACTAAATTATTATAAACTTCTTTATAATTGTCAAATCCCTTTACCCTTTCCCATGTTTCTGGAGTTCCTGCATCAACTGAAATATTGATTTTTGCCTTTGGGTTTGATTCTAAAATTCTAGCCAACTCTTTATCAAAAATAAAACCGTTTGTGTAAAAGGTTGCCTTTCTTTTTTCGGCAAGTTTATAAAATCTTTGTTTATAAGGATGAATAGTGATCTCGCCACTTGATATCTGCCATTGAGCATCTGGTGAGATTATTTTTCTGCTATCTGCTAGTTCTAACACATTAAATAACTTTTCATAAGCTATTTTGATTTCATTTGTATTATCCCAATGCCTATCTACAGTGCAATAACAACAGTTGCATTGGCATGGTGCAGGATACACTGATAAATTGACATAATTAATAAATGGTTTTGGTTCCCAATTCTCTTTTTGGAAAAAATCACAATATTTACATCCCAACCATTCGTTTTCCCCTATGTCTTTTGCTTTGTCACCTTCTTTTATAGAATAATCAATAATGTCTTGTCTTAGAGCCAAGAAATCATCAAGGATTTCTTCTGCAGTTCCTTTAAATGATACACCAGGAGTCTCTTTCCCTTTCGGTAATCTCTCACAACAGAGTTTCGCATTTCTACCATTACCGTCGATTCTCCCATCGATATTCAAACCTTGGTCCATAATCTTATAACAACTATAATAACTCATTCTTTATTCTCACTTTAAACAATATAATTCTCCAATATTATGAACTTTCACAAAATCCTGCCGCCGCAAAACCTTATACAAAAAACCATAATATTCTAGGGCAATAACTATACATATATAGAAAAGCACATTCTTTAAAAGAAATATTACAAACTGACTTCACTTTTTTCAAATGTTTTCTTACTATTCTGCTATTTTGTATGAAAGCTTTTTTATCACGATACCATCTTTTCAATTTACAGCTTACATCTAAAACCTCGTGTTTATAGTATAGTGCGCTTTCTTCTTTGACAAGATTTGAGACATCCTTCATCGTAACATAACAACAATAATGCATATTTAACATACTGTCATAATACTCTGTAGTTTTTCTTTGCGATTTAATCACAACACTATCCTGATGTTCTCTATAATTATATCCCACATAATCCATTAACTTTATATGCGCGTTAGAAGCAATCATTTCAACAATAAATAAGGTATCTTCACCATATTTTATTGATTTGAATTTCTCATCAATAATGCTATCTCTTCTAAATAATTTTGCCCAAATTACTTGCATAGTATAGTTTGTTTTATTAGATTCTAAATAAAACAAATAGGCATCTTCTGCATTATTATACTCTTCTTTTTTCAGTTTGTTTTCCTCTATCTTATCATCTGATATCAAATTGTATCCGCAGCAAATAATATCGCACTCATCATTCATTTGGCTATACAACATTTCAATACAATCAGCGTTATAATAATCATCGCTATCTATGAATGATATATATTTTCCTTTTGCGCTTTTAATACCAAAATTTCTAGCCGCAGCAACACCCTGCTGGTTTTCAAATTTATAATTTTTAATCCTAGAGTCATTTTCTTTATATTTATTAATTATGCTTTCTGTACTATCAGTACTTCCATCATTAACAACAATAACTTCTAAATTCTGATATGTCTGATTCAAAACAGAATCCAAGCACTCAGATAAATACTTTTCACCATTGTAAACTGGGATAATAACAGATATTAAATTTTCATTTGTTTTATTTAACTGATCCATTACTCTATTATCCTTAAATCTATTTCCACTCCAACCTATGCAACTCACCAGCATCTTGCATTCCTGCAAAGTTTTGTTGTCTCAATGCTTCATACAAAACAATTGCCACTGAGTTTGATAGGTTTAATGATCTTATATCTTCATTCATTGGAATTCTAATGCAAGTCTCTTCGTGTTCCACTAAAATCTCTTCCGGTATACCTGCGCTCTCTTTGCCAAACATTATGAAATCGTCCGGTCCAAATTCCACATCAGTGTATTTATGATGTGCTTTTGTGGTAGCATACCAAATCTTTGCTTCTGGATTTTGCTCGCAAAAGTCGTGGTAAGAATCATAAATAACCACATCTAAATCTTCCCAGTAGTCCATACCTGCGCGTTTAAGATTCTTCTCAGTAATTCTAAACTTCATTGGCTCAATCAAATGAAGCTTAGTTCCTGTGGCGCAACATGTACGTCCTATGTTTCCTGTATTTTGTGGTATTTCCGGTTCTAGTAAAACTATGTTCATTATATCCTCTCATATAAAAACTGGCCCAGGAAATCTAGGCCAGTTAAAAATCAATTATTTTTCAGCATCTAATCTTTCAATAAAGTTCTTAACTCTATCTAGCGCCAACTTTAGATTATCCAAAGAGTAAGCATATGAAATACGAAGGAATCCTTCGCCGCAGTCGCCAAAAGCAGTGCCAGGCACTACTGCCACTTTTTCCTCTTTAAGCAAGCCTGTAGCAAACTCCTCAGATGTAAGTCCATACTTCTTTATATTTGGGAACACGTAGAAAGCGCCGAATGGTTCGAAGCACTCTAGTCCCATCTCTTTAAAAGCGTTCATTAAAAATCTTCTACGCTGGTTGTAAGACTCGCGCATCATTTGTACATCTTTTTCGCCGTGCTGCAAAGCATCCACAGCAGCGTACTGGCTCATAGTAGGAGCACACATGATTGCATACTGATGAATCTTAAGCATCTGTTCCATAATAACCTTTGGTCCAGCTGCATAACCCAGTCTCCAACCAGTCATAGCAAATCCCTTCGAGAAACCATTGATCACAATAGTTCTGTCTCTCATGCCTGGGAATGATGCAATAGAAACATGGTCAGTTCCGTATGTAAGTTCTGAGTATATTTCGTCAGACAAAACATAGATATCTTTTTCCACGCAAATCTTTGCGATGTCTTCCAAATCTTTCTTCTCCATAATAGCTCCCGTAGGGTTATTAGGGAAAGGAAGAACAAGCATCTTCGTTTTGTCAGTAATGCTCTCTAATAATTCTTCTTTTGTAAGTCTAAATTGGTTTTCTTCTTTTAAGTTAATAGTAACTGGCACGCCGTGTGTAAGTTCCACACAAGGAACATAAGACACATAACTAGGCTGAGGCACTAAAACCTCATCACCCGGATCTAGCATAGCACGGAAGGCCAAGTCAATAGCTTCACTGCCGCCCACTGTCACTATAACCTCACTTAATGGATCATAAGTTACGCCAATCTTTCTCTCTAAATATTTACTTATCTCAACTCTTAATTCCTTCAAGCCTGTGTTAGATGTATAGAAAGTCTTACCACGCTCGAGCGAGAAAATACCCTCTTCTCTTATATGCCAAGGCGTGTCAAAATCAGGCTCTCCCACACCTAGCGAAATAGCATCTTTCATCTCGCTAACTATGTCGAAGAACTTTCTAATGCCTGAAGGCTTAATATCCTTAATGGTATTCGATAACGGATCTCTCATTATGGTGTCACCAACATCCTTTCATTCTCATCTGATAAAACAGTTCCGTAATCTTTGTACTTCTTCAAAACAAAGTGTGTTGATGTATTCAAAATAGAATCGAGCGTTGAAAGCTTGCTAGTTACAAACTGTGCAATCTCCTTCATACTCTTTTCTTCTATAATAACTGTGAAATCAAATCCACCTGACATCAAATAAACTGCTTTAACCTCGTCATACTTCATAATGCGATCTGCTATATCATCAAAGCCTGTACCTCTCTGTGGAGTTACGCGCACTTCAATAAGAGCAGTCACTCTAGTGTCATCTGTTTTGTCCCAGTCAATCATTGTGTAGTAACCACAGATAACCTTTTCCTTCTCCATGTCTGCAATGGCGTTGGCCACTTCGGCCTCTTCCATTCCAAGAAGTACCGCGGCTTCTTTTAAATCAATTCTTCCTTTGTTTTCGATTAATCTTAAAATCTCTTCTCTCATAACAATTCTCCTATAAAAGATTTGCGAGTTCTTCCACTCTGGTAGGCTCGAGGTATCTCACCTCATCGCCGTTTCGGGCCACCTTGTCATTATTATCAGTAACCTTACCAATAACACTGGCCAAAATGCCCTCATCTAAAAAACATTTTACCATATCAGCGCCTCTATTGCACACAATTATTAGCGCGCCTGTACCGTCAGCTTTATATGGGTTAACGTCAAAAGCGCCTCTATTGCACACAATTATTAGCGCGCCTGTACCGTCAGCTTTATATGGGTTAACGTCAAAGACCTCGGCTGTTTCCACCACTTCCTGCCAAACCGGAATGTCTGGAATTTCAACCTCTATTCCTTTTCCCATAAACTTAGAAGTCTCAAAGAGTCCTGCAAAAGTTCCTTCGCTTCCAATTTCATAAACTAAAGCCTTCTCTTCTACAGAATTCAAAAACTCTTGAGCCATCTCTAGATACTTATCCGTGCTTGAAACCTTTTCTAATCCAAAGATTCCGTCCACAAAGCTGCTGCTAAACTTGTCCCTCAAAACGTTCTCATACTTCTTCGCCAAAGACAACGTAGCGCCAATACCAATAGATCCAACCATCACTACATCCATACCTGGACTGACAGTTGGCTTCTCAAGCTCTTCTTTATTCTCCTTAATGCAATAAGAAGACACCACGATTGTAGTGTCTTCCAAATTTGAATTAATCATCATT
>CADBBS010000023.1 GCA_902793045.1 uncultured Lachnospiraceae bacterium | reverse complement strand
CACAACGGCATCGAGGTTGATACTAACTCAATCTTTGACGTTCAGGTTAAGCGTTTGCACGAGTACAAGAGACAGCTACTTAACATCTTGCATGTTATGCACTTGTACAACGAACTAAAGGCTAATCCACAGATGGATTTCTATCCACGTACATTTGTCTTTGGCGCGAAAGCAGCAGCAGGATACAAGATTGCTAAACTTACAATCAAGCTTATCAATAGCGTGGCTGATGTGGTAAACAACGACCCAGACATCGATGGAAGAATCAAAGTTGTGTTTATTGAAAACTACAGAGTTTCAAATGCTGAAATTATCTTTGCAGCATCCGACGTATCAGAGCAGATTTCTACAGCTTCGAAGGAGGCGTCAGGTACTGGTAACATGAAGTTCATGCTAAACGGTGCTTTGACACTTGGTACTATGGACGGTGCGAACGTTGAGATAGTGGAAGAGGTCGGCAAAGAAAACGCATTTATCTTCGGTCTATCTTCCGACGAAGTAATTAACTACGAGAACAACGGTGGCTACGACCCAGTCGAGATTTACGACAACAATCCAGCCATCCACAAAGTTCTTGACCAGTTGGTTGATGGTACTTTTGCAAATGGCGACACTGAGTTGTTTAGACCAATCTACAACTCACTTCTAACCAAGGAAGAGACTGGCGTGGCTGATAGATACTTCATCCTTAAGGACTTTGACTCATACGCAGCAGCTCAGAAGGATGTAGAAAAGGCTTACAGAGATAAGAAGGGCTGGGCTAAATCAGCAATGCTAAACGTGGCAAATGTTGGCAAGTTCTCCTCAGACAGAACTATCGAAGAATATGTAAAAGACATTTGGCACTTAGAAAAAGTTAAGGTTAAGAAATAATTATGATTTTATAAAAGACTATGCTTCTGATGAGCATAGTCTTTTTTTGTGCTATTATATAAGAGGAGATTTTCGGAGGATTACTATGAAGAAATATATAATGACAATGGATGAGGGAACGACCAGCACTAGAACCATCTTGGTAGATCATGATGGGCAAATAGTGGCGCAGTACAGCAAGGAATTTGAGCAAATATTCCCACAGCCAGGCTGGGTAGAGCACGATGCAAAAGAAATATGGGAAGCCCAAAAAGAAACTATTAAAGGTGTTTTAGACAAGGCTGGGGCTACTCTAGATGATATAGAGTCCATTGGAATTACTAACCAGCGTGAGACTACAGTAGTGTGGGATAAGACTACTGGAGAGCCAGTTTATAACGCTATTGTTTGGCAGTGTAGAAGAACTTCGGATATGGTAGATGAGTTGGTTGCTAAGTTGGATGCTGAAGGTAAATCTGATTTAATTCCTTCTAAAACGGGACTTAAGCCTGATGCATATTTTTCTGCTACAAAGATCAATTGGATATTAGATCATGTGGACGGAGCAAGAGAAAGAGCAAAGAACGGAGAATTGCTTTTTGGAACAATTGATACTTGGCTCATTTGGAATCTAACAGGTGGAAAAGTTCACGCAACAGATTACACAAATGCATCTAGAACTTTGCTTTTTAATATTCATACTTTGGACTGGGATGACGAGTTGCTTGAACTATTTGATATCCCAAGAGCGATGCTTCCAGAAGTTAAGAAATCTTGTGATGATTATGGAACATATGAAGGAATTCAAATAGCAGGTGTAGCAGGAGATCAACAGGCTGCCATGTTTGGACAGTGTTGTTTTGATAAAGGCGATGTTAAAAACACTTATGGAACCGGTGGATTCTTAATGATGAATACTGGAAACAAACCAATCAATTCAAAGAACGGACTTCTAACGACTATGGCCGCATTTACTGATGAGCCAGAGTATGCGCTAGAGGGCAGTGTCTTTGTCTCGGGCGCAGCTATCCAATGGCTAAGAGATGAGTTGAAGATAATTGATAACGCACCAGCCAGTGAAGAGGCAGCTCTAAGTGTAGAGGACAGCGGTGGAGTTTATGTGGTGCCAGCATTTACAGGATTAGGCGCACCATACTGGAACCAGGATGCTAGAGGTATGATATTAGGAATAACCAGAGGAACTAGCAGAAACCACATCATAAGAGCCACACTAGAGTCTTTGGCGTACCAGACAAACGACGTCCTTGGAGCAATGATAGATGATTTAGGAAGTGCTATAGATGATTTGAAAGTGGATGGTGGAGCAAGCCAGAATAATTATCTGGTACAGTTCCAATCAGACATTTCAAAAATCAAAGTTGTTAGACCTAAATTTATAGAGTCTACAGGAATAGGTGCAGCTTACCTGGCTGGACTATACAGCGGTTTTTGGAAAGATAAAGAAGAGTTGAAGTCTCATATGGGAATAGATAAAATATTCGAACCAAGCATGTCAGATGAAGAAGTAGAAGATAAGATTAAGGGATGGAACAAAGCAGTTAAGTGTGTAGAAGAGTTTGCAAAATAATGATATAATGAATTCAGTATTATTTAGGAGGTAACGAATTATGGCAAAATGGGTATGTTCAGTGTGTGGTTACACACATGAAGGTGATACACCACCTGAGAAATGTCCACAGTGTGGAGTGCCAGCAGAGAAGTTTAACAAGCAAGAAGAAGGCGAAATGACTTGGGCTGCAGAGCATGTAGTGGGAGTAGCTCAGGGTGTTGACGAAGAGATTATTGAAGGCTTAAGAGATAACTTTAACGGAGAATGTTCAGAAGTAGGTATGTATCTAGCAATGGCTAGAGTAGCTTACAGAGAGGGATATCCTGAAGTTGGATCATATTATGAAAAGGCTGCTTGGGAAGAAGCAGAGCACGCTGCAAAGTTCGCAGAACTTTTGGGCGAAGTAGTTACAGATAGCACAAAGAAGAATCTACAGATGAGAGTAGATGCTGAAAATGGTGCTACAGCAGGAAAGACTGAATTGGCTAAGAAAGCTAAAGAGCAGAATCTTGACGCTATCCATGACACAGTGCATGAAATGGCAAGAGATGAAGCAAGACACGGAAAAGCTTTCAAAGGCCTATTGGATAGATATTTCAAATAGGCTATAATCCCCATAGATAAAGGGTTTCCGAGAGAGTGGTTAAAAAATCGCTCTCTCTTTTTTTGTGCCTTTTCAAGTGTTTTCAGAACGAATAATTGTAAATATATTGTAAATCCGTTCAACTTCTATTCAATTTTCAATCATCAAATTGTAAATCATTTACAACTCTATTATAACTCTTATACTACTATAAAACAAGTGTATTTTCACTTTTAATAACTATCTAACAACTATTAACAACTATCTTTTAATTTTCGAAAACCCTTTATTTATCGTACTTATAGACGAAATAAACCCCTAAAAAATTATTTTTTTATTTTATATAACCTGTACTATTATAACGACTGCTGCTAAGCCCGAATATTGTATAGTATAGACATAAGATAAAGAGAAAGGAACCGGAAGTTAACCGTTCAACACTTTTGGCAAATCTTAAATAAAACGAAAGGAGTTAGATAATATGAAAGTTAACTACTTTGTGGACTACTCACAAAAAGCAATCTTCATTGAGGAGTCATCTGAATTCAATATGTCAATGGTTGACGATATTAAAGAAGAAGTATTTTCATCAATAGAAGATAGAGAGAATTGTTTCACTATTCTAGTTGAGCCTAATGTATTTCATCTAATGAGTACTGGAACAGAAATCCAATAATTTTGGTAAACATTAAAATTTCATATAGCCTAGACAGAAAGGAGGTGAAGAAAATGTGGGACAAAGTTGTAATAGATGAAGTGGGTTTCAAAATCTATGTAGATAAAGAATATCAAGACGACTTGTACTTACTACACCAGATTAGTGAATACTTCTCTAATCATAGGGGAGATAGTATAACGGAATACGATATTGAATATGTAACTAGCAAAGAAATCTATTTCATAAGAGAAAGTATTAAACAAGAAATAATGAATGACACTTGTTTGTTCAATTTCTAAAAATAGTAACCAGTAAATAGTATATATAAATAATTATAGTAATTAAGAAAGGAGTCATCAAAATGACAAATGAAAGAAATAATAAAAACAATGTAACTATTAACCATGTAACAAAGGAAATCGTTATCTCAAAACAATTTAATACAAGAGCAAAGAGATATAATACTCCAGAGTATAAAGAATTGTTAAATGTGATTAAAGACTTTCCTAGTTATGAAGTAAAAGTTAGAACTACTAATTCAAGAGTAAACAGAAAAGCCGACTCTTATAAAGGACTAACATATTCTTATATGGAAACTTATGTAAGAAGTCACGACAAAGACGGCTTAAAGTATAAAGAGTTTATTGCCCTTCTTCCTTCAAGAGCAAAGGGATTCAACAAAGAAGACTCTGTTATTCTTAAAGACCAGTCTTATGGAGTTGTTAAAAAGTGGTTCTTGTCAACTTTTAACTTTGAAGAAAAAACAAAGAAGGAGGTGGCTTAATATGACAAACAATATCAAAATCAATTTTAATTCAAAAAAAATTGTGATGACTAGAGGATTTGCAAAAAAGGCGGCTCGCCCTGGAACTGATGAGTATATTGAACTCAATAATATAAGGGCGGACTACCCTGACTTCAAAGTGGCAACTAGAAAGCCTATAAAGAAGAACAAGTCTAAAGAGTCCTACAAAGGTTTAACTTATAACTATATGAGAGAATACATAAGACATAACGAGCCTAGTAAGACTAGAGAAACTGTTATTGCCGAGCTTGAAGAAAACATTATCAGATCCCGTTGTCACTCTGACGGTTTTAGATACCCAGTTATTAAGTCTTGGTTTTTAGACAGATACCCAGAAGTAAGAGATTTTGGTAAATCGAGAGAGTCAAAGGATTCTCTCGATACCAAAGACCAGATGAAAGGCAAGGTAGCATAATATGTTTTATAAGTTTTATTCAGATTGGGCATACTTAACAAAACAAGAAGTAGGTATTCTTTGTTCGGTTGCTAGTATGGGTGGCAGTTATGAAGGAAGTCCTACTGAACTATATAAACTGACTCAACTAAAGGTTTGTAAAACTGTTAATCAAGATACAATTAATGATATGACACATGTTATTTTTGATTTAGAAAGTAGATTGTTCTTAAAGTATGATTTCATATCTGATAAGAAGATTAAAATCGATTTAATAAAGAGGGGTATGGAAATAAAAATACACGAGATACTATACTCTAAAATCAAACAAAAACACGAACCTAGTGTGGCTTGGCAAATTGTAATAAAATTATTACTATTTCTTATTCCTGTAGAATATGTTGAAACAAAAAATATAGTGTTGGGGTACGTTCTCAATATTGAAACGAGTACAAAAATAGAAGAAAACATACCTCGAGCAAAAGAAAGTGCTATCTCGAAAAGTAAAAGAGTTTTAGTGGGTTTAAACGTTATACAAGATGAACAAATAAAAGAAAGATACGAAATAAAAGGAGAGGAAAAGACGTATACAAAATATACAATCTTCAGATGTGCTATTCCACCTGAGTATAGTGTGAATGAAAATGAATAATATTACTTTATATTATTAAAAAACCATAAAATTTCTAGCAATCTTTGTTTATATGAATAATAAAAAAATTATACTTTTTATCAAAAGATAATTTAATTTATTATTATAAAAGATTTCGCCAAAGGCGAAATCTTTTAACGTTTGGATTTTTTGAAGTAAACTTCAAAAAATGGATTGGGAGTAAACTCCCAATCCGTTGATAACAAAAGAAAAACAACTAGGGGAATGTCACTTTTTTTCAAGTGTTTGAAGGCGGAAAGGCTCACTAAACGCCGGATTATACCCACCGTCCCCCATCGTGTGTTATTGTTTATTCTCCTTTTGCTCTGTC
Source organism: uncultured Lachnospiraceae bacterium (assembly GCA_902793045.1). Taxonomy (GTDB): domain Bacteria; phylum Bacillota; class Clostridia; order Lachnospirales; family Lachnospiraceae; genus Eubacterium_G. The sequence goes on along the minus strand of CADBBS010000023.1, from coordinate 13,420 downwards.
TGGAAGTGCACTAACCATTATCCAGCCGGCTAATCCCAAGAAAAGGCAAATCACGAAATATTTTGCATAGCTATGTCCCTTCATTTTTGCAATTTCTCCGAACAAACAACTTACAATAACACTAATAATAATACCTACGATTACTGCAAATGTTAACATACCGCTCTCATATGAACTCATTGCCAATAACATAACAATACCTCCTTTTTGTTATTGTCTTTATTATACTATCTTTTTCTTTATTATTAAAGTTGGTATATTTTTATTATATTTCCGTTTTTCCGAAAACTTCCGTTTTACGAAAAAATTTATAACTTGGAGTCAAAGTAGGGCAAAAACTGGTTGTTTGAAAAATATTTTCCCAGAACTCCTTTTTTATACCCCCTATTGTTATGTTATAATATCACTATGTTTAACAAAGAGGAAAAACACGGAAGACAATTTAATCAGAAAATGAAACCTTATTTGGTGTACTATTACTTGATGAGAAATTCAGACGAAAATCATGTTGTTAGTACGTCAGATATAATTGCCTATTTAGATGAACTAGGAATAAATGCCGAAAGGCGTTCTATTTATTCTGATATTTCAGAGATGAACAAAATACTTTGGCTTATTGACTCTAGGGAAAGAGATGAACATAAACACGAAAACAATAAAAACTATCACGATATATTCGATGCCGAAGATGAATTCGACCCAGAAGAAAACCCATACTATGAAGAAAGTAAAACTATAATATATGATAAACAAAGGAAAGGCTTTTATGTTAAAGAGAGAAGATACGACGACTCTGATATTAGATTGATTTGTGAATGTATTTACAATTCACGTTCTATAACTCAAAACAAGGCTGAAAAACTTGTGAATATTATGAAAGAGTTTATAAGTAAATATCAGGCTGAACAGATAAAGACAAATGAGCTTGTAACAGATCGAATAAGAACTATAAACCAAAACACTTTGTATAATTTATCAGATATTCGTCTTGCTATGAGTACAAAGATTGAGGGAAAATCCCACACTCCAGAGAAGATTAGTTTTAAATATTTGAAACACGATATAGAAAGTATAGGACAACTAACTGAACGAACAAGAAGGGAAGAATATGTTGTAAGTCCTTATAAGATTATAATAAATGACGGCTTTTATTATTTGTTGGCTTTTGATGACCACTTCCAGAAGATGAGAACTTATAGAGTTGACAGAATGAAAAATGTAAAACTACTTGGCGAAGAGCTTGACGGCTATGATGAATTCAGAAAGATAGATTTAACAGATTATATTCAAAGGACTTTCTCTATGTTTTCTGGCGATACAGTCAGAGTGAAGATACAATTCACAAATGATTTATTAGATACGGCTATTGATAGATTTGGAACAGAAAAAGCAATTTATAAACAAGTTAAAAATGACAAAAATCATTTTACTGTTTCAACTAAAGTGTCTATAAGTAATCAATTCTTTGGGTGGATTTGTGGATTTAAGAAAAAGGCTGTAATACTTGAACCGAAAGAAGTAGTAGATGACTTTGTTGAATTCTTAAATGATATAAAAGAAAAATATTAAAAAAGGAAGTGCTAACTTCCTTTTTTTATTTATATATAACTGTTTTATTGCAAGTGGTTAATTGCATACTGTGCCTCTGTTACAGTAAACTTTGAACCATATTGCGAAATTAGTTGTTCATATATTTCTTGTTTTGATATATTTAAACTTTTTTTGTATTCTTTTGCTTTTTTCTTATAAAGTATGACTAATCATTCTTCAAATATTCTTCATATTTTTCATCGGCTTCGTATAAATCGTCATCATATTTGTATTCAATGTGATCTAGTATTTCATGGAGTTTGGATTTTGATAATTTTTTATTAGATGTAAAGAGGAAAATATAATTCTTTGAACCCAAACCAAGAGTTTCAGTTAGTAGGGCGGCATTGGCATACCATGTTTCTTTTGTATTTGTTGTTTTAAACGAGCCTTTAAACGTATAAAAATAGTTTGAATTTCTACTTTTATAGATATCATTATATTTAAGTTCATTCTTATCGAAATTAATTTTTTTCAAAATATATTTAGTGCCAAAATCTTTTTTCATTGTTGGGTCATTATCTGAATAATCAAATAGAGTGAATAGCTTGACATACCCTTCTTTGTTAGAACTATAGGTGTATTCGTCATAATCCGTGCCAGGCTTTCCTTTATTCCATTTATCAGTTAAACAGAATTCTAATTTGTCTACTTTGTAAGGTTTTTTATAATCATAATAAGTTTTGTAATCATAAGTACCATTTAATACTTTTTCGATATCATCTACCGGGTATTTGATATCATCCTTGTCTAAAATATCATCGACGGATTTAAGATATATTTCATCTATAAATTGATTAAGAAAAAAGTCTCCAGCATTACCTTTACTTAATGAATAAATATCATCCTTTTGTTCATTAATATCGTAGACGCCTTTTAAGTATTCTTTTTTTCCTATATCGGCATTTACATAATCATTATATATATTTACTATTTTTTCTGATAATGTTTCCATTCCTTTACTTGTTTTTAATTGCTCAGGTATTGGATTGGTTAATCCACAAGAGCAAAGAAGCATAATTGCAATCATTAAAAAACCAATTAAACTATACTTTTTTTTCATTGTATATCACTCCCTCTTTTTATGGATTACATTTTGAACAAGGTTCATAACCTTGCTCTATAGCCTTATCGATGTCAATTTCATAGCACGATTTATCTAGATATTGACAACCTAAAGCATGATATTTAGAGCCTGTATCTGTGACGTATACAGTATATGAGTTGTCTTCATCATCAACATAACGGTTTTCTTTTTCCCATTTCCTGACGGCATTTCCACCTGGGGAAAAATCAATTGTTTCATTGTCTTCTTCGTAATCATTATAGAAATCTTCAGAAAAATTCTTTGTATAATTGGCTGTTGTATTTTCAACTGTTGTAGTATTATCTTTTGTAGTCTTAGGACTATTAAAATGAGCAATACTAGCTCCAGTTATAGCCAAACCTAACACCAATAGTAAGACTATAATTTGTAAGACTATAGTTTGTTTTTTCATAACAACCTCCTATGGATTACATCTTGAACAAGGAGAGTAGCCTTGCTCTTCGGCATCTATGTTACCTATAGGAATACAAGATTGTCTTAAGTATTGACATCCTTTAGAGTGGTATTTAGAACCAGTATTTGTAATATAAACTGTGTATCCGTGTTGTTCTGTTGTTTCTACTTCTTCACTTTTATTACAGGAGCAACCTGTTAAACTAGATACACCTAAACAAAGTGCAAGAAGAAGTGCTAACACTTTTCTTTTCATATTAAACTCCTTTAACTCAATGAAAAGAACTATTATGTCTAAAATAATTATATCATAACAAGAACTAATAATCATTATAATGGCGGAGAGTAGGTTAAAGCTCAACAACCTACTCCCCGCAATTTTATAGTTGATTAAGATTGTACCTTAAAATATCAACTCCCTTTTTAGAAACAGCCAAATAATAGGCATTTGTCACTTCAATTTTTCCATGTCCTAATTGATTGCAAAGAAGATGAGAAGGAGTATTCATTTCAGCCATTTTTGTTCCGAAAGTGTGTCTTAAATAATGATACTTGAATTCAATATCAAATTGTTTTTTGATCTCTCTAGTATGGTATTTTACAGAGTTGACAGATTGTAGTTTTCCGTCTGGAAAACAATTTACCATATCTATTGATGAGATAGTATTTCCGTCAATATCTTCTATCATTCTCTGATTTTGAAAAATAATTTTTTTATTTTTTTCTTTTGTTATTTTTCTTTCCCAGTATTCTCTTGTTAGTATTTCCTTTAGTTTGTCATTCATATAGAGTTTTCGATTTGCATTTTTAGTTTTTACCGGAACTAATCGTATGAGTCCGTTTTGATATTGCATTTGTCTGTCTATTTTTATGATACCTTTTTCTAAATCGACATTTTCCCATTTCAACCCAAAACACTCATTGATTCGAACTCCTAAATATCGTCCCAGAAAGTAGGCTATTTTTAGATTAGTGTTTTCAAAATAGTTGTCTAGTTTTTCTAGTTGTTCATCGTCAAAAAATATAATCTCTAATTCATCATTTGCTTTTAGTTTTGGCATTTTAATTTTTGTATCTTTGTTTACACATAATTTACTATAATCCGACATTGATAAATAGTTTCTTGTGTATGCCTGACCAAAGACCAAATAGAAGAACTTCAAAAAACTCTCAACATATTGATAAGAATAATCGTGTGTATAATATAATTCAGATAAATAGTCGTTTACTTGTGCAATAGTTATTTCATCTACAAAAAGTTTTTCAAATTTTTCTTTAATGTGATTTTCCCAAAGACTATCTTGTTTTCGTATAGTCCCAAAGGCTTTATCAGAACGTCCAACTTCACAGTATTCCTTAAAGACTTCTCCAAATGTTCGGCGGACAATTTTATGTTCTCGTTTTCTTTCAATATGGGCGTCCTTTATTGCTTGTTCTTTTGCTAGTATGGCGTGTTTTTTAGATTTTAAAAGATTGCCTTGTTTGTCAACCGTCTTTCTTTTGCTAACTCGTTTTCCGTCTATTAAAAGAGAGAAACGATAAGCCCAATAACCATTATCTAACTTAAATACTCCTGATTGATTTCTGTTTGCCATTTTTTCAACCTCCAAAATTGTAAATATATTGTAAATGAGGTTTTTAAGATGATAAAAAGTTGTTAGAAGTTGTAAATAAAATGCTCAAAAGTTGTAAATAAGATGAGTGGTTTTGTAGAATAGTTGATTGCTTGAAAGTCCCATAAATAAATGATATTATACTTTTAGAAACAAGAGTACGTTAGCAATCTAGTAGGTCAGTTTCACATTTCATCCATGACACAGTGCATGAAATGGCAAGGGACGAAGCAAGACACGGAAAGGCTTTCAAAGGCCTATTGGATAGATATTTCAAATAAGGAGGCACGTTATGGATAAATATTTCTGTAATCCTTGTGGTTATGTTTATGACCCTGAGAAAGGTGATCCAGATAATGGTATCGCTCCAGGTACTGCATTTGAAGATTTACCAGATGATTGGACTTGCCCACTATGTGGAGTTGAGAAATCATCATTCCAGAGAGTTATTGAATAATCACAAACATAATAAAAAGAGCTATCATCACGATAGCTCTTTTTTATTGAATAAAAAAGCCGGCGCATTTGCACCGGCTCTAAATTAACCTCTTAACTTCTTATCAATGTTTTCTGCAGCCTGTTTTCCAGCACCCATCGCTAGGATAACAGTGGCAGCACCAGTTACGGCATCTCCGCCTGCGTAAACATTATCTCTTGTAGTCTCAAGTGTGTCTTCATTTACAACTAAGCAACCCCACTTGTTTGCCTCAAGGCCTTCAGTAGTTGAACGAATTAGTGGGTTAGGACTAGTACCAAGTGACATGATAACTGTATCCACATCCATATCAAACTCTGAGCCCTCAATTGGGATTGGACGACGTCTTCCTGACTCGTCAGGCTCACCCAATTCCATCTCGATACAAGTGATGCTCTTAACACGACCTTCGTCGTCACCGTTTATCTTCACAGGATTGTTCAAAGTCTTAAAGATGATTCCTTCTTCCTGTGCGTGGTGAACTTCCTCGGCACGAGCTGGAAGCTCTTCCATACTACGTCTGTAAACGATTGATACTTCTTCAGCGCCCAGTCTCATAGCAGTACGAGCAGCATCCATTGCCACGTTACCGCCACCAACCACGGCCACCTTTTTACTCTTAATGATAGGAGTATCATACTCATCTATGTAGGCTTTCATAAGGTTTGTACGAGTCAAATACTCATTAGCAGAAAGAACGCCAATCAATGACTCACCTTCAATATTCATAAACATTGGAAGACCAGCGCCTGATCCTATGAACACAGCTTTAAAGCCCATCTCCATAATCTCATCAACTGAAAGCACGCGGCCAACCACCATACTTGTCTCTATCTTAACTCCTAGAGCCTCTAGGTTATCAACTTCTTTTTGAACAATAGCCTTTGGAAGTCTGAATTCTGGAATACCATAAACCAAAACTCCGCCAGCCTTGTGGAATGCTTCAAAGATTGTAACCTCATAGCCTAGCTTCGCCAAATCAGCTGCACATGTAAGTCCGGCAGGACCAGCACCTACTACAGCTACCTTGATGCCATTTGACTCAGGCTTCTCAGCAACTTCACTAGAGTTAGCTAAATGCCAGTCAGCGACAAATCTCTCTAATCTACCGATAGCAACTGGCTCATCTTTGATACCACGAATACATTTAGACTCACACTGACTTTCCTGAGGACAAACACGTCCGCACACAGCAGGAAGTCCGTTAGTAGTAGTGATAATCTTGTAAGCTTCCTCGAACTCTTTATTAGCAACCTTCTCAATAAACTCTGGAATTCTAACCCTAACAGGGCATCCTCCCATACAAGGTTTGTTTTTACAATTGATACAACGTGTAGCTTCCTCCACAGCCATTTCCTCTGTGTAGCCCAAAGCCACCTCGTCAAAGTTCTTGTTTCTTACATTAGGGTCTTGGACAGGCATCTCAACCTTGTCTGGTCTCATATCCACCAACAGTCACACGGCAACCACCGCACATTCCTGTACCATCAATCATGATTGGGTTTAGTGAAACGAGAGTCTTTATATTGTAAGGCTCAGTAACCTTTGAAACGAACTTCATCATAACAACAGGACCGATTGCAATCACTAAATCATAGTCATTTCCAGCATCGATAAGTTCCTGAAGTTTATCTGTTACAAAACCTTTGTCGCCGTAACTTCCATCGTCAGTTGTGATATATAGGTTATCACAAATATCTTTATATTCATCTTCCAAAATCACGATGTCTTTACTTCTAAATCCAGCAATTACATCTACCTTAGCTCCCATAGCGTGAAGAGCCTTCGCTGAAGGATACGCAATAGCATTACCAACGCCACCGCCCACTACGCATACGTTTTTGGCATCGCCAAAATCAGTAGCAACTCCAAGTGGTCCTACGAAATCCTCAATATAATCACCAGTCTTTAGCTGTGATAGAAGCATAGTAGTCTGTCCAACCTTCTGGATAATAACGCTCACTGTTCCAGCCTCTGGATCAGTGTCAGCGATAGTGAAAGGCACGCGCTCACCCTGTTCATCAATTCTAATAATGATAAACTGGCCTGCTTTAGCCTTCTTTGCTACGAATGGTGCTTCCACATCAAGTCTAAAAACATCATCATTTAGCTTTTGTGCATTAACAATTTTAAACATTTCATCCTCCAAACTTTTTTTTATTAAGAAAAAGTGTTTAAAAACTTACATAAATATAGAAGATATTCTAGCACATTGTCAAAAAAATATCAATCTCAGAATGTTATCAAAAACCTTAATAATATTAAGTGTTTTAGGGGTTTAAAAAACCCTAATTATATGTGTTTTTTAGTTGAATATATGCCACTTTATTTGTATAATATTAGTCGGTGTTAGGACGGATAAACAATAGGAGAAATGCGTCACACACCAGGAGGAAAAATCAAATGGTAAGAGCTATAGTCGGAGCCAATTGGGGCGACGAAGGCAAAGGAAAAATTACAGATATGCTTGGAGAACAGTCTGATATTATTATCAGATTCCAGGGTGGAAGTAATGCAGGTCACACTATCATAAATGACTATGGTAGATTCGCTTTGCATCTTCTTCCTTCAGGAGTTTTCTATCAGCATACAACATGTATCATCGGTAACGGAGTGGCACTTAACATTCCATACCTACAAAAAGAGATTGATGACATCGTAAGTCAGGGCGTGCCAAAGCCAAACATTTTGGTTTCAGACAGAGCACAGATTTTGATGCCATATCATATCGATTTTGATACATACGAAGAAGAGAGACTTGGTGGAAAGGCTTTCGGTTCTACAAAATCAGGAATCGCTCCTTTCTATTCAGATAAATATGCAAAGATTGGATTCCAGGTATCCGAACTCTTTGACGAGGACACATTGGTGGAAAAGGTTGAGCGTGTGTGTGAGCAGAAAAACATTTTGCTAGAGCATATGTATCACAAACCAGCAATCGATCCAAAGGAACTCTTAGAGACTTTGCATGAGTACAGAGATATAGTAAAGCCTTACGTTTGTGACGTGGCAGTATATCTACGCGAGGCCATCAAAGAAGGAAAGAACATCCTACTTGAGGGTCAGCTTGGTACTTTGAAAGATCCAGATTTCGGTATTTATCCTATGGTGACATCTTCATCTACACTAGCAGCTTACGGTGCTATCGGTGCAGGTATCCCACCATACGAGATTACAGATATTGTAACTGTAGTTAAGGCTTATTCTAGTGCAGTGGGCGCTGGCGAGTTTGTTTCAGAAATCCTTGATGATAAGGAAGCAGATGAGCTAAGAAAACGCGGCGGCGACAAAGGAGAATTCGGAGCTACTACAGGACGTCCTAGAAGAGTAGGCTGGTTTGATGCAGTTGCTTCTAGATACGGCGTACAGATGCAGGGTGCTACAGAAGTTGCGCTTACATGTCTAGACGTACTTGGATACTTAGATGAGATTCCAGTATGTGTTGGATATGATGTGGACGGAGAAGTAACAAAAGACTTCCCTGTTACAGCTAAACTTAAGAAAGCAAAACCTGTTTATGAGAAGCTTCCAGGTTGGAAGGAAGATATCAGAGGTATTACAGAATACGACGAACTTCCTGAAAACTGTAGAAAGTATATTGAATTTATTGAAAAAGAACTTGGTGTTCCAGTAACTATGGCTAGTAACGGCCCTGGAAGACACGAGATGATCTTCAGAAAGAAATAAGAGGATAGTAGTATGGATAAAGCAAAGAGAATACTTGCGCTAGTGACAGTTGGAATACTAGTTTTGTGTATTGTTCTAACTATAGTGTTTGTGATTCTTTATAACGTAACAAATTCTGATTTTTACGGAAAAGCTTGGAGAGCAAGTGCATTCTGTATGCTAATGCTACCAATCATTCTCTGGGTAATGTTTTGGATTTACAATCTACTTCGCGGAAGAGGCGTAAAGAAAGAAGTTACAGAAGCTCAAGAAAAAACAGAAGAATAATTATTAATTAAATATAAAAAAAGAAAAACAATGTTTGGACGAACGACTTTTCTAGTGAGTCCATCATTGTTTTTCTTTTTTATATAACAGTTTTTTATTCTTCTGTTTTTTCTTCAGGAACTTCTTCAGTTTTTTCTTCTTCACGCCCTCTTATAATCGCGGCTGCCATTCGCATTTTCTCATCTGAATGTCCCGTAATTATCTCATATTCAGTAGCCTTGATAGATTTAATAATGGCCATTGCTTCATCACTAGATTTTCTAGGAACTTTCACTACCTCTCCATCTCTAGTGATAAAGTTGATAGTGTAAGTTAAACTGTGCTTTCCAATATCAAAGCCTCGACGGTCTAGTCTAAATACCCAGATAACATCTTTAAGCGGAATAATAAATGCGCCGGATGTGTCTAAGTCTATATAGTAGTTTTCCGTAATATATGTAGCATTTATCTGCAAATAGTTTTCACTATCAAGTTCGTCTTGAGCCTCGTCCATAAGTTCATGGCACTCTTCCTTAGAAAGATAAGAACAAACTTCAAAACGATATGGATCTTTGTAGCACTTGATTGAATTGATTAGTCTGACAATTGCTAGCCCAATAAGCAAGATGATTACAATTAAACTGAAAATATATCTGTAAGGGTGATAGTTTGCAGAACTTACTATCCATCCAGTTGAAATGCTGTTTAAATCTTCCTCAGTCCAATTCAAATCTTTCGCAAACATTGAAATCATTTCATTATATGCACGATTTGGCTTGATTACCTTAGCTTTAAAAGTAAGATTTTTAATTTCTTCTTTGACGGCGTCTTCTGGCAAGTCTTTGCCGTCGGCTTTCACTAAGTCTTGAGGAATGAGTGCAAATGCACATTTTCCATTCTCAATTGAGTAATAGTAGGAGAACTTAGTTCCAATGCCGTTTTTGACGTCGTAGCCAGTGTATTTCATTTGTTTAGTTGATATTTCGACAAAGTCATCTTTTGCGCTGACATTAAAAATTCCGTCCACCTTTTTAGGACTAAGAAGACTTCCAAATGGCACAATAAAAAGTAGCGCTACCATAATAACGATAACAACTACCGGCAAAATGCATCTGCGTTTGCAGATATCTTTTATATGATCGAGTATTACAATTCTATCTTCGTTTTTCATTTAAAAACTCCTTCGTCGGATATAGTATACACCATTTACACAGTTGTAAAAACCCCTATGAATTGATAAAATGTTAATGGTATTTTTAAGGAGAAACTAATGGATTACATAGTTAGAGCAGTAGATAAGAATAAGGAAGTTCGTATTTTTGCGATTACTTCTAGAGAGTTAGTTGAGAAAGCTAGAGAGATTCACAACACTAGCCCTGTGGCTACAGCTGCGCTTGGAAGATTGTTATCAGCGGGCGCTATGATGGGCCAAATGCTAAAGGGTGAAGAGGAACTTTTGACGCTCAAGATGAAGGGTGATGGAAAGATTAACGGTGTGACAGTGCTAGCGGACAACTCGGCAAAGGTAAAGGGTTATGTTGGAAACCCTTCTGTTATGCTACCTCCAAACTATGCAGGAAAGTTGGACGTGGGCGCAGCTATCGGATATGGCGAACTTACAGTTATCAAAGACATGGGCCTTAAAGAACCTTACATTTCAAAAGTACCTTTGGCTACTAGCGAAGTGGCTGAAGATTTAACATATTACTTTGCATCGAGCGAGCAGACTCCATCAGCAGTGGGTCTGGGCGTTTTAATGTCTAAGGATAATCACGTGCGTGAAGCGGGTGGATTTATCGTTCAGATGATGCCAGATGCCAAAGAAGAGACAGTTTCAAAGATAGAAGAAAACCTTTCAAAGATCACATCTGTCACTGATATTCTAAAGGAAGGAAAGACTCCTGAAGATTTAGTTAAAGCAGTGATGGGAGATATTGAGGTTGAATTTACAGATAGAATAGAAGCAAAGTATGAATGCAACTGCAGCAAAGAACGTGTAATGAGAGTTCTTGCTACTTTAAATAAAAAGGATTTAGCAGATTTGATTGCAGAGGGAGAAGACATAGAAGTGAACTGTGATTTCTGTAATTCAAAATATGTGTTTAAGACTGATGAGTTGAAGGAGGCTTTAGGATGGGAAGATTAAAGAAACTTTTAACTCTAGTTCTTAGCGCGGTGATGTTGCTTGCAATTAACGCAAGCGTCTTTGGCGCGGAAATAAATGTGAACGAGCGAAAAATGCTAGATGCGTTTAAAAACGCAGAGCCATTTGCCACATACTTAGATAAAAACTACGTAAATCAATTTGAAAATTATTTTTCACGAGATGATATAGATGTAGATAAGAAGACTGCTGAATTATTCCTAGATTATTTTTCAAAGGGATTAGTGGAATACAAAAAATCAGGCGGCAAAGGTCCTGTGTTTAGCCAGTCATCAACATCTCTACATTACTTCCAGTATGCGGGATCAACTATCGATTTATACTTAGAATACGATAGCAAATCAAACAGTTACTATGCTGTTGATAACGCAGGATATATTGTTATTGATCCTAATAAGGTTATAAAAGATACAGATAAAGAAGAGAAATCCGACAATAAAAAACAAGCAGGAGACGAACAAACATGGGGTGTTTCTGTTGAGGTGATTTTTGCCGGAGTGGTTTTCTTGATCTTTGTTGGTTTCTTATTTAATGCGAAGAAGTGGATTAATAGAATTAGAAGACACAGCGACAAAAACTATGACGACGAAGAAGATGACGAGATGGAAGTTGCAAACAGAAAGACTAGAAGAGCTAGACTTCAAACTTTCTCTTACACTAACTTCAAACAGGTTGTTAAGTATTTCTATGTGCCAATAATTATGTGCATAATTTTGGTTGGAACACTAGTTGTTGTTTATTGGCCATACACTGAAATATATAAGAGTTTAAAGCATGGTTTTGTTCAAAACCTAACTCTTAATACATATTCTGAAGAGAAGAAAGATTTTAAAAATGTTCCTATAATTAAGGAAAAAACTATTAAAGGTGATCAAGTTCATTGGCCTAAGTTCACTGAGCCTTATGGATTGATTGAATGCGACAAAATTGGTTTGGCAGCACCTCTTTATATGGGCGACTCGGACTATGTGCTAAGTGGTAAAATCAAACGAAAAGTAGAAAACGACTACGACGACGAATTTGAGGGCAAATTACAAGAGGAGTTCAACGGAGCAGCAGGTACTTACCTTGGAAGCTCAATTCCTGGTGATGGAAAGCCTATTTTAGTTGGCGCGCATGACACTACTTACTTTGCGCCTTTAGAAAAAGTGAAAAAAGGAATGGTGATGGGTGTCACCACCACTTATGCTAGATATAAATATAAAGTGACAGATATCAAGGTCTTTGACGAGGGCGATTACGACAAAGCTTACGACTTACAAGCCGACAAAGAGACATTGATTCTTTATACATGTTATCCATTTGGAAAACTAAATGGCGACAAGAGCAAGAGAATGTTTGTGTATTTAGATAAAACATTCGGACCTTCTATAGATAAGGAGGTGACAAAATAATGAGACATAAACATAGAATTAGACAGGGCATAGTTAATTATTTGTTATCCTTCATTCTAATGCTATCAGTTATTGTGATAGTGGCAGGAGGAGTTGCGAAGTGGAGTTTTGCTAGTAGAAGAGCGGTTATCCACGCAGGAGATAGAACACATTATTTTTATCATTTGAAAAATGAAATTGAGCAAAAGGCACTGGATATTGGAAAGCCTTTTGGATTGGAGGTAGACTGCGTTCAAGGTGTGTTCAAAACTAGCGAAGTGAAAGCGGATGTAATAAAGACTTTTGATCAAGTGCTTTATAAAGAAAATAATATTATTGATTTTGGTAATATTGAAAATCGTTTAAGAGCGAATGTGGAAAAGAAGGAAGGTTCTCTAAATGATAAGCAATTAGCTTCCTTAAGTGAGTACATCAAAAAGGTTCAGAAGATGTATTCAGAAGAACTTCATATTCCAACTGAAAAGCAGATGGCTTATATTATCACTAAAACTGATAAACTAACGTGGATCGCGATTCCTTTGGCGGTGTTGATAGGATTCTTTAGTGCATTCTACTTGATTGTGTCTAGGCACTACGCTTATCATGGATTGAGATTTGTAGTATATGGACTCATAGGAGCGGGAGCCCTTATAACAGTTGGATTCTCAGCCCTAGTAGCTAACGGATACCTTTATAATTTCAACCTGACAGATTCGTTTATGAAGGACTACTACGGATATTATGTGGGACACGTTATGTTTATAGAAGTAG
>CADBBS010000022.1 GCA_902793045.1 uncultured Lachnospiraceae bacterium | reverse complement strand
TTGCTTTATGACTTTGGATGATACGTTGGGACTTGAAAAGTCTATTGATAAGAATTCTAGAGTTTTGATTATTGGTGCAGGTTTGATTGGACTTAAATGTGCTGAAGGATTAGCCGAAAGGGTTAAATCAATTACAGTTTGCGATTTGGCTGACAGAGTTCTATCAAGTATTTTAGATAGCGTTCCAGCTAAGATGATGCAAAATGTATTAGAAGATGCTGGCATTGAGTTTATGCTTTCAAATTCAGTTGCAGAGTTTGATGGAAATGTCGCTACTATGAACGATGGCTCGACTGTAGAATTTGACGTTTTAGTTTTAGCAGTTGGTGTTAAAGCCAATACTTCTTTGGCGGAGGGTATTGGTTGCAAAATTAATCGAGGAATCTTATTAGATAAACACTGTATGACAAGTGTTAAAAATATTTATTCAGCCGGAGATTGTGCTGAAGGCTATGATTTAAGCTTGGGGGATCACAGAGTATTGGCGATTCTACCTAACGCGTACTTCCAAGGAGAATGTGCAGGCAAGAATATGGCCGGCGAAATTTTAGAATTCACTAAAGGCATACCAATGAACTCAATCGGATTCTTTGGTCTTCACTCAATATCCGCTGGATCTTATCCTACCAAAAAGCAAGGAGCCACTGTCTTTGACGAGACCACTTCTACTTTTATCAAGAGGTTCTTTGTAAAGGATAACAAGTTAGTTGGATATATGCTAGTGGGTGATACTGACAGAGCAGGAATTTTCACTTCACTGATTAGAGAGGAAACTCCACTAGACAGTATAGATTTTGAAACTTTAATGACTACTACTTCTCTAGGTGTCTTTGACGAAGACATGCGTGCAGAAAAATTAGGAAGTAGAGTTTAGGAGGCATTATGAATATTGTAGCAAATGATATAGATTACAAATTACTAAATGACAAAATTAGGGATAAGGGTAAAACAATCACTGTCAAAAATTGTTTGGGACAGAGGTTTATTGCTGCTGGCATGAATGACAAGAATATTACTATAGAAGGTATTCCAGGAAACGCATTGGGTGCTTATCTTAATGGTGCAAATATTACAGTTCAAGGAAATGCGCAAGATGCCACTGGCGATACTATGAACGAGGGTAAGATTGTTATCCACGGTAATATTGGCGATGCCGCTGGTTATGCGATGCGTGGAGGAAGCATTTTTGTAAAAGGAGATGCTGGATATCGTGCCGGCATCCATATGAAAGCTTATAAGGAAAAAGTCCCTTCTCTCATCATCGGCGGTAAGGCTGGAAGTTTCTTGGGCGAATATCAGGCAGGCGGTACTATTATCGTGCTTGGTCTTGATAGCGAGGATGATCGCATTGTTGGAAACTATGCTTGTACTGGAATGCACGGCGGTAAGATGTTTATCCGCAGCAAATGCAAGGGCGTGCACTTTCCACACCAAGTTACGGCCAGAAAAGCCACTTTAAAAGATAAAGCAGAAATCGAAGAATATATAGATGAATTTTGCAAGCTTTTTGATTATAATAAAAAAGACGTTATGGATTCAGACTTTACAGTAGTAATTCCTGACAGCAAAAATCCATATCAACAAATGTATGTAGCCAATTAAACATATAATAATACGCACTAGAATAACTACCTACATTATGTTGGTAGTTATTTTTATTTACATATGAATTAATTTTTGGAGGTTATTATGATTTACACCAAAGAAGAAGTTATGGAATACGTAAGCGAAGAGGATGTGGCGTTTATCCGCCTCGCGTTCTGCGATATTACCGGCAAACAAAAAAATATTTCTATTATGGCAGGAGAATTGGACCGAGCCTTCGACAAAGGCATTGCTTTCGACCCATCTTCCATAGAAGGTTTTGGAAATATCACTAATTCGGATTTAGTACTTCATCCAGACCCTTCTACTCTTATGTTGCTTCCTTGGAGGCCTGAGCGTGGAAAGGTTGTTAGAATGTATTGTTCCATCACTTACGCTGATGGAACTCCATTTGAGTGCGACTCTAGAACACTACTTGCTAATGCAGTGAAAGATGCCGCCGACAAAGGGCTAGAGTTTTCTTTCGGTTCTGAGCAAGAATTCTACTTATTCAAATTGGACGAAGATGGAAATCCTACAAAAGATCCATATGATTTTGCCGGAGATATGGATATTGCGCCAGAGGATAAAGGAGAAAACATCCGTCGTGAGATTTGTTTGACTTTGGATCAGATGGGCATTAAGCCTGAGAGTTCTCACCACGAGGAGGGTCCTGGCCAAAACGAGATTGATTTCAAATATGCGGATGCTCTTTCTACTGCAGATAACGTAATGACTTTCCAAACTATAGTTAAGTCAGTTTCTGGGCGAAATGGTTTGCACGCAGACTTTTCTGCTAAACCTTTGTCGGACCATCCAGGAAATGGCTTCCATATAAATGTTTCAATAGATAAAAACTATACAGACGAGGCCTTCGAAGGAATGTGTGCAGGCATCTTAGAAAAGACTAAAGAAATGACAGCATTCCTAAACCCAACTGAAAATTCTTACGAGAGATTTGGCGACGACAAAGCGCCTTCATACATCACTTGGTCAAAGGAAAACCGTTCACAACTAGTTAGGGTAACTGCTACTGCCAGAGATAACGCTAGAGTTGAGCTTCGCTCACCAGATTCTATGGCTAATCCATATATTGCATTCGCTCTAATTATTAAGGCTGCTCTGTACGGTATTGAAAATGGTTTGAAGCTACCTGATCCAGTTGATGTTTCAGATTTGGATAAAGACTCTACTCTTTCGAAGAACACAGATAAACTTCCTAAGTCACTTAAGGAAGCTAAATCTATTACTTTAGATAGTGATTTTGTTAAGAGTAGTTTAAATAACGGGATACTTGAGTATTTGAAATAATTTGTCGAGGGTTATATGAGTTTAAAAGAAAAAACTTACAGCGTTCTAGTTGTAAGTGCTTCTCAAAACTTAATAACAAGCATGCATGATTTACTTTCTAGTTCGAAATTTGAGACTGTGAAATATACAGCCTCTGTTTCTAGCGCTAAGAGAGCAAATCTAGAGAAGGCATACGATATTGTAATCATTGACACTCCTCTCCCAGATGAAACTGGTGATGATTTGGCAATCGATTTATCGACCAATGAAGCATCTATTGTTATGATGCTTGTTCACTATGATTTGTACGACGAAATACACGAAAATTACTCAAAATATGGCATATTTGTAGCATCCAAGCCTACTTCTGACGAAATACTAGCCCACTCATTAAACTGGCTAGAAAGCGCTAGAGAGCGCACAAGAAGCTACGAGAAAAAGACATTATCTATCGAAGATAAGATGCAAGAAATCAGGTTAGTTAATCAGGCCAAATTGGTTCTTATAACAGATAAGGGAATGAGCGAAGATGAGGCTCATAAATATATTTCAAAGCAGGCGATGGATAAATGTGTTTCAAAAGGCGTTATCGCTGAAGAAATATTAGGTAAATAAAATCGGAGCATTTAGCTCCGATTTTTTTATGCGTTATTTACAATCGCCTCTACAAATTTTCTAAATATTGGCTGTGGTCTGTTAGGTCTTGATTTAAACTCTGGATGGAACTGAACTCCTATGTAGAATGGATGATCTTTCACTTCTACTGTTTCCACCAACAATCCATCTGGAGACATTCCGGAAAGAACTAGTCCATTTTCTGTAAGCACATCCCTATAGTCATTATTAAACTCATATCTATGTCTATGTCTCTCACTTATACTTAAACTTCCATAGCACTCTTCCATAAGTGTTCCCTTAGTAATCTCACAAGGGTATGCTCCAAGTCTAAGTGTTCCACCTTTATCTACCTCATCAGACTGACCAGGCATAAAGTCTATTACCTTATTATCTGTTGTCTTTTCAAACTCTCCTGAGCAAGCATCTTTAATGCCCGCCACGTTTCTAGCATACTCAATAACAGCAACTTGCATTCCAAGACAAATGCCAAAGTATGGAATATTATTCTCCCTAGCATACTGCGCAGCTAATATCATTCCTTCCACACCACGGTTTCCAAATCCCCCGGGAACGATAATACCTTGAATATCTTTTAACTTCTCTTTGTAGTTTGATTCATCTAAACTTTCAGAATCAATCCACTCGATATTTACATGTGCTTGATTAAAGAACCCTGAATGGTTAAGAGCTTCTACTATTGAGAGATATGCATCATGCAACTGTACATACTTTCCAACAAGTCCAACAGTGATTTCTTTTGATCTATTTGCAATATTACTGACAACATTTTTCCATTCGGTTAAGTCTGGTTTTGGTGCATCTATATTTAGTTCTCTACAAACTACACTTGAAAGATTTGCATCTTCTAACATCAATGGAACTTCGTATAAGTTATCTAAATTTCTGTTTTCAATTACACAATCCTCTTTTACATTACAGAACATTGCAATCTTTTTAAAGATTGACTCTTCCATTGGCTCATCACATCTAAGAACGATAATGTCTGGTCTTATTCCCATTCCTTGCAATTCTTTTACTGAGTGCTGTGTAGGTTTTGTCTTGTGTTCTTTTGAAGCATGTAAGTAAGGAACAAGTGTAACGTGTATAAACAAACTATTTTCCACTCCTACTTCTAGCGATACCTGTCTTACTGCTTCTAGGAAAGGCTGAGATTCGATATCACCAATTGTTCCACCAATCTCAGTGATTATCACATCAGCATCTGACTCGTGGCCCACATTGTAAATAAACTCTTTAATCTCATTTGTAATGTGTGGGATAACCTGGATTGTTGAGCCTAAGTATTCTCCTCTTCTTTCTTTATTTAGAACATTCCAGTAGACTTTACCAGAAGTAAGATTTGAAAACTTGTTCAAATCCTCATCTATAAATCTCTCATAGTGACCTAAATCAAGATCTGTCTCTGCTCCGTCTTCAGTTACATAAACTTCTCCGTGCTGGTATGGGCTCATAGTTCCTGGGTCCACATTGATATATGGATCTAGTTTTTGTGCCACAACCTTTAGACCTCTCGCCTTTAAAAGTCTTCCCAAAGATGCTGCAGTTATTCCTTTTCCTAATCCTGATACTACTCCACCTGTAACAAAAATATACTTTTTCATGACCTAACCTCTCTTTTTACTTTATTGGATAATCGTTTGTAAAGCATGCTGTACACAACGGCAAATCCCCAACCATTGCCTTAAAGTCTTCGACTCTCAAATACTCCAAACTGTCCGCACCTATATTTTCTCTAACTTCCTCCGTCGAATGCTCAGATGCAATCAGTTGTCCGGCCGTTGGCACATCCGTTCCATAGAAACATGGATAAAGGAAAGGTGGTGAGCTGATTCTCACATGCACTTCCTTTGCACCGGCCGCCTTTAACATATCAACTAGTTTACGCATTGTAGTTCCACGGACAATTGAATCATCGATTAGGACGATGCTTTTGCCCTGAACCACATTTTCAAGGACGCTAAGTTTCATCTGCACTGCAACCTGTCTCTCATTTTGAGTTGGCTTTATGAAACTGCGTCCAATATAGCTATTCTTATAGAAAGCCATGGCAAAGGGAATACCAGATTCTTTAGAATAACCCCATGCGGCTGCTAGTCCAGAATCAGGAACGCCCACTACTTTGTCTGCGTCCACTTTTTTTACCTTTGCCAAGGCTTCTCCAGCACTCACTCTTGCATCGTTCACCGATATCCCATCCATCACCGAATCATTTCTCGCAAAGTAAATGTATTCGAAAATACAATGGGCCTTAGTACTAGACTGCAAGCGTGAAACCGTTTCAATTCCATCTTTAGTTATAGTTACAATTTCTCCTGGCTCTATGTCGCGAACTATCTCGCCTCCCACTGCCTTAACAGCAGCACTTTCTGATGCCAGAATATAAGTATCATCTCTCTTCCCAAGAATAAGCGGCTTAACTCCCAATGGGTCTCTAGCTCCAATCAACTTTCTTGGACTTTTAACTAGAAGTGCGTATCCACCCCTTAGTTTCTTACACGCCTTTACTGTAGCTTCCTCTATATCTTTGGAGTTCACACGCTCCTTAATAATTTCATACGCAATCACTTCCGTATCAGATGTGGTATAGTGCGCAGATCCTCTCTTCATCTGCTCCACCTTAAGCGCATCTGTATTAACAATGTTTCCATTATGCACCACCGCCAAAGTTCCTTTAATATAATTCATACCAATCGGCTGTGCATTGTGTGCATTGCTCTCGCCTGTGGTTGAATAGCGAACATGACCCACACCTATATTGCCTTTAAGATTTTCCAAGTCGTCTTCGTGAAAGACTTCGCTCACCAGGCCGATATCTTTCTTAATCGCCATGTTATACATACCGCCTTTGAAGTCTGAAAGAGCCATGCCTGCTGCTTCCTGACCACGGTGCTGTAGTGCTTCTAAACCGTAGTAAATGTCCTTTGACACGGACTCTCCTGACATCGAGTAAATGCCAAACACACCACATTCTTCATGCAACTTATCTTGTACTTCTACGCAATTCTTCATCATCTAACCTCATTTTTCCAATAAAAAAAGAGAGACTTAGAGAAATTTTCTCTAAGACTCCCTTGCCTTACCTTTATATTTTACTCTTATAGAAGTTAAAAGTCAATCTATAGAACTACATCTTCTTCTTTAACATTATAGCCTGCATCGTTTAAATCTTTAATGATCTGTGCTTTATGCT
Source organism: uncultured Lachnospiraceae bacterium (assembly GCA_902793045.1). Taxonomy (GTDB): domain Bacteria; phylum Bacillota; class Clostridia; order Lachnospirales; family Lachnospiraceae; genus Eubacterium_G. The sequence continues at coordinate 6,191 of CADBBS010000022.1, read as the reverse complement.
CGTGACCGAAACACTCTAGTGTAAGTTTAAGTTCCACTGCTGCGTTTCTGTTTACCGATACAAACTGGTTGTGTTCTAGTTTGATTACATTACCCTTTGCCTCGGCTATCTTTGTCGCAACCTTAACTAGTTCGCCTGGCTTATCTGGAAGAAGAACTGAGATTGTAAATACACGTCCTCTTTGAATCAATCCGTGCTGCAATATAGATGACATAGTGATTACATCCATATTTCCACCACTTAAGATTGATACCACCTTTTTATCTTTGCAGTCTAAGTGCTTTAGAGCTGCTACCGATAAAAGTCCTGAGTTTTCTGCAATCAGTTTGTGGTTTTCAACCATATCCAAAAATACGTCGATCAATTCTTCATCTTCTACTGTTATTATTTCATCCACACACTTTTGAACGTAAGGGAAAATCTTTTCACCTGGAGTCATAACAGCTGTACCATCGGCTATTGTGTTTGCACTTGGAAGTGTGACAACCTTTCCAGCCTCTAGTGATGCCTTCATACATGCTGCATCTGCTGGCTCAACGCCAATCACTTTAACTCTAGGGTTTAAAAGTTTTGCTAATGTTCCGACACCAGTTGCAAGTCCGCCACCGCCAATAGGAACTAAGATAACATCCACTGTAGGAAGTTCCTTGATGATTTCCATAGCAATAGTTCCCTGTCCTGCTGCTACGTCCAAATCGTCAAATGGATGGATAAATGTATATCCTTTTTCCTCAGCTAGCTTTAGTGCATACTCGCAAGATTCGTCGTACACATCACCGTGCAAGATTACATCTGCGCCATAACTCTTTGTACGCTCCACTTTCATAAGTGGTGTGATGTTAGGCATAACGATAGTAGCCTTTACACCGTACTTCTTTGCAGCATAAGCCACACCTTGAGCATGGTTACCAGCTGATGCTGTGATAAAGCCCTTGGCTTTTTCTTCGTCGGACAAAGTACTTATCTTATAATAAGCACCTCTAACCTTATATGCGCCAGTAAACTGAATATTTTCAGGTTTCAAGTAAACTTGGTTTCCTGTCTGCTCACTAAAGAAATCGCTGTAAACCAAGCTTGTTTTCTTAGTGACTTTATTAACTACCTCACTGGCTTGTTCAAATTGTTCAAGCGTTAATTTTTTCATTTAAATGTCTCCAATATATTATACGCAAGTATAACCACCATCTACTGGAAGTGTTACACCAGTTACATATGTTGACTTTTCTGAAGCCAAGAATAATGTAGCTGTGTCAAGCTCTCCTTCTACGCCGTAGCGTTCAATAGGGATAACTGTCTGTGCGTACTGTTTAAATTCTGGAGTATCGAGAGTTTCTTTTGTAAGATCTGTATAGAAATATCCAGGGCAAATACAGTTAACTGTGATTCCCTTTGTTGACCACTCAGCTGCTAGCGCACGAGTAAGGTTGATCAAGCCTCCCTTTGCAGCGTGATATGGTGATGAACCGGCTACCTTGTTACCAACAATACCATACATAGAAGCGATGTTGATAATTCTTCCGTAACCTGCTGGAAGCATAGCGTCCTTAGCTACTTCTCTTGCCATCTTAAATGCACCTGCTAGGTCTACTTGCATTTCCCAGTCAAATACTTCGTCTTCTACCAACTCAGCTGGAGCAATAGCGCCTGTACCGGCGTTGTTGATTAGGATATCAATTCTTCCGAATTCATCCATAGTCTTTTTAACTGCGTCTTTGATGTTTTCAGTATCTGTGATGTCACACTTAACAGCCAAAGTCTTAACACCAAATTCATCGGCAATCTCTTTTGCAACTTTCTTCACTAGCTCTTCTCTTCTAGCAAGACAAACAATGTTACACCCATGGCTAGCAAGAGCCTTTGCCATCTGCACACCAAGGCCTGCAGAACTACCTGTTACAATAGCTACTCTGTCCTTAAAATCAAAATAATCTCTCATAATAACTCCTTTTTTTATAAAAGTATTTAGTTAATAAAATTAACTGTTCGTTAAATAATTAACACAATTATTATAAAATAAAAACAGCCATTTTTCAATGACTGTTTTGGTATTTATTTTTCTTTTTCGGGCTTTGTTTTTGGCTCTATCACTGGCCCAAACTTCTTTTCAAATTTCCACTTATAAACGAACCAAACTGTTAGTCCTATCGCTATTCCCATAAGCATTCCGCCCAAAACATCTGTTGGGAAATGCACCTTCAAATATAGTCTTGAGAAGCCAATTAAAAATGCCAAGATTAGCGCCGGTATTCCAAACTTTCTCTTTGCCATCATAAGTATTGTAGCCACTATAAACGAGGCTTGAGTATGTCCTGATGGGAATGATCTATCTGTTGGCCTATCTATTTTTATTGGGAAAACTCTGTCTATGCTATCGGCTAGTTCAAACGGTCTTTCTCGTGAAACCAGGTTCTTTACTATACCGTTACCGATAATCAATCCTAAGATTAATCCTATCGCGCAAAGTATTCCTAGTTTTCTATACTGCTTCGAAATGAGCAAACAAAGTGTAATAATAATCCATATAAGTCCACCATCTCCTAGGTGAGTGATGAATTTCATTATAGCATCCATTACATCATGCTCAAATATGTCTTCAATTTTATCTAGTATATCTAGTTCAAATACTGAATCTGCTAAAAACATAATACTCTCCTTTTCAAACCACATTTATAATAACACTATTTGCTCCACTTATAAAGGTTTGACCTCGTCAAAAATATTTGCTATTATACTTTCGAATAAGACGGGTGAGCACCTACCGACAGTCAGGCTACTATAGTCTGGCTTATTTTTTTGCTCACGGTATAAAGGAGTTATTATGTTTAATTATATTTGGCCTATAGGAATGATCGTAATTGCAAACATCGTATACAACATTACGACAAAGGAAACACCACAGAATGCAAATGCATTTCTATCGCTATCTGTCACTTACGGTGTAGCCATGATAGCAACATTTCTAATATTCTTCTTTACTAGAAAAGGTGAAGCTGTAAGCGTTGCCTTCGGCAAACTAAACTGGACCTCATATTTATTAGGTATAGTTGTTATTGCATTGGAGTGTGGATATATATTTGCATTCAGAAATGGATGGCAAGTTAATATGACATCTATTGTGGCAAATATCATACTTGCTATTTCGCTTTTATTCGTTGGATTTCTTTTATATCACGAAAAAATATCATTCACTCAGTTGATAGGAGTTGCCCTTTGCTTGGGTGGATTAGTGCTTGTATTGAAGAAATAAAATGGCTGTTTTTAGCCCTCTATTTTGTTGACAAAAGTACTTGGTTAGTGTATTATATTTCTTGCGTGTAAACGCATCTAAGCGCGAGTGGCTCAGTGGTGGAGCACCTCCTTGCCAAGGAGGGGGTCGCGGGTTCGATCCCCGTCTCGCGCTCTTTTTATGCCTTTTATAATGTTGACATATCGTTAAAAAAAGTTATAATTAAATTAAAGGAACCACCGATATACGGTTGGCCCTTTGGATTATTTATTAAAAAATAACCGCGGAACCGCGGTTATTTTTTTGTGTCTAATAAGACCAGGATCAATATGGACAAGAAATGCAGAAAAACATTCATGCACTCGTATATGCTCATAATATCACCTCCCCTCTCATCAAAGGCTCACACCTTCTAGATTAGGGCCAACCGCATACCATATATGATGGTTCCGGAATTCCTATTATACACTTTTTGCTTTAGTTTTGCAACATATATTTTTTGTGCTATTTATCATTCGTCACATCACCGCTGCCTTTTAAATCTATCTTCTTTCCTAAGTATTTTGGCTTTGGCTTTGTGATGCATTTTCCAAATATTTTTACTCTGGCTAACCACTCTCTTATGTCACGTATCCATTGTTTATTGTCGTACTTTCTCTTGGTCGCGGACACACCGTATGCATCCAAACCAAGTTTCTTTGCAGCATACATCGCACGGTACAAATGGTATTTTTGCGTAACTATTATCACTTTCTTCGCACCAAACACGTCTCTTGCACGATACATTGTGTCGTAAGTTTCAAAGCCAGCGTGATCCATAAAGATATCTTTTGAAGGCACTCCTTCACTCTTAGCATATTTCTTCATGGCATTCACTTCGTCGTATGACTCTTTACCATGGTCTCCTGACATTATAATCTTTGGAGCTGCATGGTTTTTATAAAGTTCATCTCCTACTTTTATTCTATCCTCAAGCATCCATGTTGGTTTGCCATCAGGACGTAAGCCAGCGCCCAAAACTATAATACAGTCTGCATTCATATCCTTTGCTTTTTCAACTGTTAATATTTTATCCGAGACACTACTTTTCACAAAAACATTCACTCCTAATACACACAAGCCAATTAATAGCACTGCCGCGAGCAGTGCTATTAATATTTTTATAGCTTTTTTTATTCCTCTATTTTTCATAAATATTTATTTATGTTATTACTTCTTTATAATCTTGACTTTTTTATCGCACTTTATATCTCTTCTAGCCAAGTGCTTGTTATTTCTAATATCCAATTTTTTTATTTTATTATGTTTACAATATAACTCGTCTAGCTTTTTATTCTTACTTAAATTTAACTTCCTTAGTTTATTATGACTACAATCTAGATAATACAACTTTTTATTCTTACTTAAATTTAACTTTCTTAGTTTATTCTTATAACAATCAAGAAAACTCAACTTTTTATTCTTACTAATATTTAATTTTTCAAGTTTGTTACCATTGCAGGATAAACTATATAATTCTTTACTCTTACTTACATCTAGCGTCTTTAATTTATTATTCTCACAATTTACAAACTCGAGAGCTTTACTGTTTGGTAAAATAAGACATGTTAATTTTGTGTTTTTAGTGACTTCAATATTTATAAGTTTTTTATTATTACTCAAATCCACAATATTTAAATACTTATTCTTATTTAAGTCTAATTCTTTTAATTTATTCAACTTTGACAAGTCTATATTATTAACTACTGACTTGCAAAGATCAAATACCTTAAGATTCACATTTTTACTAATGTCGATACTAGTAAATGGGTTTTTTCCACATTCCAATTCAACTAATGCTGTATTCTTACTTAAATCAAATTTTGTAATACCCGTATTTGAACAATTTAATTTTTTTAATGAGCTAAACTTACTATAATCATAGTTTCCTAATTTATTATCTGCTACATCTAACTCCTTGATATTTTTATAATTTCGAATAAAATCTAATCCCTTGATCTTATTACCACTACAGTCTACCGATTTTATTTTTTTCAAATTATCAAAACTAATGTTATACAAATCACACTCACCACACCAAATATTTTTTAACGAACTACAGTTGCTAACCTCCAAGTTTTTTAATTTGTATCCTATGATACTTATGGTTGTTACGGTATTGCAGTTAGTTACTTTCAATCCGTTAAAACGACCAGAAATATCAAATCCATCTTCCTTAGTTATGAAACCGTCATTGTCTAGAACTAATTTTACATGATTATTATAATCTCCATCAATTTCTTCTAGTTTAAACTTTTTTATAGTTATAGTTTTATTCTTAGTGCTTTTTATATACAAATATCCTATATCCGTTTTATTTTTTCCCTCTATAATAATATCTTTTCCAACACTACTATTGATTGACAAATAATTTATATATGAAAAACGTTCTAATCCCTTGTAATTTTTAACGCCAGACAATTTTATACTGTCAACTTTAGTCTTTATCTTTCCGTTTTTATACTCTTTACACTTTTTTAAACGTTTTCTAAATATTTTATCTGGAAAATTCTTTTTATTTACTTTAACAATCTTAACTTTCCCCTCGGTTTTTAATGTATTAAAACCGATAGGAATGCTAAATGCTAATGTAAATATTAATAATATTGCTAATAATCTTTTCATAGTATTTTCCTTTTCTTTTTATGCCTTTACCTTTTTAACCTTAGACCATTTACCATAGTGATTTACCCAATCTTCATCCTCGATAAATGCTCTAACCTTTACATACAATTTCTTTGCTTTAAACTTCTTAGACTTAAGAGTTAAGATTCCTTTTTTAATTGCTTTCTTCGCTCTAATAGTTTTCTTACAAAGTTTTTTCTTACAATTCTTTTTCTTTGAAACGAATACTTGGTATCCTGTTATACCCTTCGTCTTCTTCAAAGTAACCTTCAAAGTCTTTTTCTTCTTAACTGCCTTTTTG
>CADBBS010000021.1 GCA_902793045.1 uncultured Lachnospiraceae bacterium | reverse complement strand
TTGTGTCTACCCATATATAATCACCTCCATACTAAAAATTGTAACATGAAAAAAGTAGACATGTTTTTTTACATGTCTACTTTTATCTTACCAGTGCAACATTTCGCCCTATGTGTTTTTTAATTGTTCTTATTTAATCACTTTGTATTTGATACCTGCAGATTTAGCAAACTCTAATCCTGCACTATCTTTTTTAACCTTTAGAACTAAATCTGGAGAACAGCCTTTAAAAGCTCCATCCTCGATCATTCTAACAGTCTCAGGAATTGTTATTGATTTGATATTTGTGCAGTTCTCAAATGCATCATCACTTATAGCCTGGATATTCATTCCTTTAACAGTGTCTGGAATAACTACGTTTACGGCATCCACTTTAACCTTGTAAACATTAGCCTCTGCCTTAGCTTCAACGTAATCTTCCTGCTCGTCAAATGACATTTCTTTTTTGCTAGCAAATCCCTCAACAGCTACAATACCATCATCACTTTCAACAAACAATGTTGCTTTTCCTTTTTTAGCTGCCTTTGTAGGCGCAGGTGTTGGTGCTTCTGTTGGTGCTGCGGTGGTAGGAGCTACTGTTGGTGCTGCGGTAGTTGCTTTATCTGCATCATTACCGCATCCTACTAAAAACATCGTTGCACAAACAAGTGCACATACCATTACTAAAGATACTAATTTTTTCATAAAAACCTCCAAAACATTTATTTAAATAGTCCGAGAACTAGCTTAACCTAACTTTTTAATTGCCTTATCAATTTTGCTTTCCTTAACAGTTCCTGAATGCTTCTTTGGTATAGAACCTGAATACGAGAACTTCTTTTCTGGTTTAGCAGTTGCAACCTTAATAGGCTTGTAAGTTCTCTTTTTCTTCAGATCAGATACTTGAATGTAATATGTCTCTGTGTATGCTTTTGTTCCTTTGTCGTACTTGCCATAGTATTTATATACTGGATATACATACACAAAGTATCTATAATCATCTGCTCTTTCGGGTGTTTTAATAGAATTACCTAAATCTTTCTTTGTTTGAATTGAACCATTGTCATAATATTTCTTCTTTGTACTGTAATTTGCCTCATAAGGAGAAATCTTATATACAACAGCCTTATCATTTAGTTTAGGTTTACCTTTCTTTAACTTAAACTTCTTTGCTTTTTTGTAATTACCTTTCAAGTCTGATGAAATAAACTGATTAACTGTGGCTTCTCTTGAGCCCTCAATAAGATGAGAATTTAGATTCACTAGTTCATCTATTTTTATATATTTGTTATCAGATATTTTTTGTTTTGGCTCATTTACCATTATGTCATTTCTGACATTACTTATCGCAAATATATAATCAGCGCCATAACCATCTATGTCATACTTTTCAAAAGTAGGTGCGATTGTTAATTTTGATAGTTTTGGTATTTTTTTAAGACGCTTTATATTATCAACTGCATACACACCATGGTTGAATATAAATGTGTCCCTATATGGTTCGACTGGTTTTACAGTCTCGCCATTTTTCTTGGTTGCAGGCATTGTGGATTTTGGTGTTGTAAACTGTGTATTCATAATAGTATCAGAGCTTACTCTGTCATCATATTCTTCCACAACCGCTTCTATAGCCAATTCTTCTAATCCTGAAAAAACTTCTATTCCATCATATATAGTATCTTTTAGCCAAAGTTTTTTCACACTTGCTAATTTTTGTTTTGTAACTGAATCATACTTAATAAAAGGTTCGCACGTTTCAGTATACAAAGCATTTACTTTTGGAAGAACATTAACCCAGCTATGATCCGTGGATTCATAATATGATTTAGCCAAACCTAATGCCATAATAGATTTACACTTAAGGTTACCAATATGCTTTAATATATCAGCTTTGTCATCAATACTAGAACCATAATACCCGTGAAAGTATATTATACCAATGTCTTTACCCTTAATGTCTTTGTTCAAAACTTTAAATACTTTGTCTGGGTCACCATATGATTTAACAGTGACATTCAACTGATCTAGTTTTGCAACATAATCAACATCAACAATCTTGTCCTTCTTTGCCAATTCATTCAAGTCTTCGTATGCCCATTTTAGAGCTGAACCTTCTCTTTCACTCTTTCCGCATCCGGCTAGTGCAACTAAACACAGCGCAAACATGCTGACAATTAAAACTACTCCTACTTTCTTTTTCATTTCCTCACCTCACACACTTTCTATTATTGAAAATATTTACTCTTTGGATAATTAAATCCAAAACTCTCTGAATATTTTTTTGTCTTCAACTTTTTCATACCTTGATCGAAAAACTCAATTGCATCTTCCAGATATGGATAAAGTTGTGACTTTGCTGTCTCATAATATTCTTGTGGAATGTTAGAATCAGTAATAGATATTGCATATGCACCATCGACATACTTATTAACATCCCATAAACCTTTTACATGATAACCAACTATTGGATCTCCATATTCATATTCACATTTTCTTTTATCGCCTACGCGGAAACGTAGCGTCAAAGTTTGATCGTTAAATATGATTTCCTCTTCTAGATGATTATCATTTGGATAGTATTTCAAATTAACAATATACAAATGATTATTCTCAATTATTCTTTGAACATATCTATAAGTTTTGCTATTTGAATCATATGTTCCCTTAGACTTTATTTGCTTGGCAACTTTAGCCATCGTTTTAGCGCTAGTAGATTTTGCAATCTTATCTGCCACTATCACTTTACATTTAACTTTTTTCTTTTTAACTTTTGCAGTGATTGTGCAAACTCCAGCGTCTTTTCCTTTGACGACGCCTTTCTTAGAAACTGTCGCAATCTTTTTGTTAGAAGTTTTCCACTTTACTTTTTTCTTTGTATTCTTAATCTTTAGTTTGGTTGAACTTCCAATTCTCACTAAAACTTGTTTTTTGTTTAGCTTAATCTTTTTGGCTTGTACCTCATACAAATTAACACTTGTAAAAACAAGTGTTAATGTAAGTAAGCAAGCTATTAATCTTTTAACCATACTCGCCCTCCATTAATTATTATTCTGATAGTTTTTCTACTATCTCTTTAAACTTCATTCCGTTTGAAGCTTTAACTAAAACTGTATCACCTTCAGTTAAGATTTCATCCGGATTAAATTCATCTTTAGTCTCAAAGTATTTAACTTCAGCATTTGTAACTGCATCAGCAATATTCTTTGAAAGATTTCCGATGCAAATAACTAGATCAATATCTTTTGTATTTATAAATTCACCCACTTCTCTGTGAAGTGCTGCTTCATCTTTTCCTAGTTCAAACATATCACCTAGTATTGCAACTTTGCGCCCATCTGAGTTATTCAAAACATCAATAGATGCTTTCATACTCATTGGGTTCGCATTATAGCAATCATCTATGATAGTAATACCATTATTTTCAAAAATATTATTTCTTCCGCCAATAGCTTTTAGGTTTCTGATTCCTTTGTCGATTTCGTCTAAACTCATTCCGTAATGCACGCCTATGCATGTGGCTGCAAGTGCATTGTGAATCATGTGAAGACCAGGAATTGGAATATAAGTATCAAATTCAAAGTCATTATATTTGATAGTGCAGTTTGTACCATTCATTCCATCAGGTTCTATATTAGTGGCTGTGATATCACGGTTAGATTCTAGACCATAGAAAACAGGCGCTCTACCGTTCACCTCTTCTATAGTTGCAAGTTTATCATCATCACCATTTAGTACTGTTAGGCAGTTTGGCTTAGCATTTTCAAACATTTCAGTCTTAGCCTTCAAAACGCCATCTCTGTCATTTAAGTTTTCCAAGTGACAAGTCCCAATATTTGTAATAACACAAACGTCAGGCTTAGAAACTTTTGAAAGTCTTCTCATCTCGTCAAAGAAACTGATTCCCATCTCTATAACTGCAATCTCATGCTCCTCACGAATCTTTAATAAAGTAAGTGGCATTCCAATTTCGTTATTAAAGTTTCCTTCAGTTTTAAGAACATTAAACTTCTCTGATAAAACTGATGCAATAATCTCTTTTGTACTAGTCTTTCCAACACTACCAGTAATTCCAATAATTTGGCAATCTAACTGCTCGCGGTAAAACTCCGCAATATCCTTTAATGCCTGTCCACTGTTCTCAACCAAAATGTAAGGCTGTTCAATGTCTAGTTTCTTCTCCGACAAAGTACAAAGCGCACCCTTTTCAAAAATGTCCGCAATAAAATCATGACCATCTACTCTCGCTCCCACAAAAGGAATGTATAGGTAGTCTTGTTTGATTTCTCTACTGTCTTTGTCGACACCGGCCACAACCATGTCCAGCATTTCTTCTGGGCCAAAGTATTCGCCGCCTGTAGCTCTAGCAATATTTCTTAAAGATAAGTTTCTCATTCTTTATCCTCGTATTTCTTAAATGATAATTCTATAATTCTCTCGCAAAGATCTGCGAAACTAATTCCTAAACTTTCAGCCTCTCTTGGAACTAGACTAGTCTCAGTCATTCCAGGCAAAGTGTTTACTTCCAAACAATACATATCGCCATTTTCAGTCATAATGATATCTGCTCTGGCATAAACCTCACACCCTAAAACATCGCATGCTTCTTTGGCAATTGTTTGCATTTTAAGTGTTTGCTCTGTAGTTAGTTCAGCCGGGCAAACTTCTTCAGTAGCTCCTGGCTCGTATTTATTTGAGTAATCATACCAACCATCTTTTGGAATAATCTCAACTACAGGGAAGACTTCATCTCCCACCACGCCAACAGAAAACTCTCTACCGTTTATAAATTCTTCTATTAAAACTGAGTCATCTATTTTGTAACATTCGTATATGGCATCTTTATATTCTTCTTCATTGTTTACGATATAAACACCAACACTTGAGCCACCGTTTGTAGCCTTTACTACTAGTGGGAAGTCCATACCAATCTTTTCTAAATCGTAATCATCGCCTTCTTGTAGCCAAACGCTCTCAGGTGTAGGAACACCTTTAAAGATTTGTTTTGTAAGACCTTTGTCCATGCCGAGTGCACTAGCCACATGACCTGAACCTGTATATTTGATAGCATGCAAATCAAGAACAGCCTGAACCATTCCATCTTCGCCGTATCTACCATGAAGACCGTTAAACACAATATCGGCTTGCTCTAAAATAAACAAAACGTTTGATTTGAAATATGGACGACCTTTAATCTCGTATGAATAAATATCGCCTGTCAAAGAATCTAACTTATATCTTTCAACATCAATATCGTAATCTGTTTCAGCTTTTTCAAACACACTCGCATCATTACTGTTGTAATATGGGTCCACTAAAACAGCATTGTGTCCTTTACCCCTAACCTGACTTTATTGATATTTCTCTTTCTGTACTTAGTCCTCCACAAAGAACTGCTATGTTCATAATGTCTCCTTCTCTCCTATATACTAAGTTCTTTGACGACGTCGTCCTCTAGAACCTTCTTTTCTTTTTCAGTAATTGGAAGCTCACCTTCCATAAGCATTTTATAACTATCTGCCGCTTGTTTCAAGACATCTGCGTCATTTAAAATATCGCCCATTCTGAACTCATAATCACCACTTTGTCTTACGCCGAAGAAATCGCCGGGGCCGCGAAGTTTCAAATCTTCATTCGCAATCTTGAAACCATCGTTTGAGTTACACAAAACCTGTAGTCTTTCCTTTTTAGACTTGTCTTTGCTGCCATCAACAAAGATGCAGTAAGACTGCTCGCTGCCTCTTCCAACACGACCACGTAGCTGATGAAGCTGCGCCAAACCAAAGCGCTCAGCATTTTCAACCATCATAACTGTAGCATTAGTAACATTTACACCTACCTCAACTACAGTAGTTGAAACAAGAACTTGAATATCATTTTTAGCAAACGCATCCATTATCTTATTCTTTTCGTCGTTCTTCATCCTGCCGTGAAGATAAGCAACTTTAATGCTTGGTGGGAAGATGCTCTCTAGTCTTTCAGCATACTCAATTACATTCTCACCTTCCACCGCTTCGCTGTACTCGACAGTCGGACAAATAATGTATGCCTGTCTCCCTGCCTGCACTTGCTTTTCTATAAAGTCATACGCATTTGGTCTGTATGATGTATCAACTAATGCATTTCCAATTGATAGTCTACCTGCTGGCATCTCGTCAATAATAGAAATGTCCAAATCGCCATACATAATAATAGCGAGCGTTCTTGGGATAGGCGTTGCACTCATAACAAGCACATGAGGGTTTTCACCTTTGTGTGAAATAGCTTCTCTTTGGCGAACGCCAAACCTGTGTTGCTCGTCAGTAACTACCAACGCCAAATCTTTATAATTAACTGCCTCTTGGATAAGGGCATGCGTTCCAACAATTATATTTGCTTTACCAGATTCAATCACTTCATAAACTTCGCGCTTTTCCTTTGCAGTCATGGAACCTGTTAGCATTACAACATTTAGATCAATGTCGTTTTCGTCAAATAACTCTAGCATTCCCTCATAATGCTGCTTCGCCAAAACTTCCGTAGGCGCCATTATTGCACCTTGATAACCATTTACTGCCACACTTAACAAGCCAAGTATCGCAACAATAGTTTTTCCAGAACCAACATCACCTTGGACAAGTCTATTCATCACTCCATCAGATGACATATCTTTTTTTATCTCATTCCAAACATTAACCTGTGCTTTAGTTAAATCATATGGCAAGTTGTTAATTAAGTTTTCAGCCACACTGAAATCATCAATCACATGAGTGTTTTTTTGTTTTTCATTTTCTGCCTTTAGGCTTTGTAAGTTGTTTATAAATCTAAAGAATTCTTCAAAGACAAATCTCTTTCTTGCTATCTGGAATTCTTGAGTATTCTTCGGAAAATGAATTTGCTTAACTGCTTCTTTTACATCAAGTAAATCATATTTATCTCTAACAGACTGAGGCAAAAACTCAGGCTTTGAAATCTGATCTAGTGTATCTCTGACAGCCTTTGTTACCACATTGTTTGTAAGCCCACGCACCAATGGATAAACAGGCTGCATCGAACCCATCTTGTTATTGTACTCATCTTGCTTAAACATCTTTGGCTGGTCTATTACTAGAGCTTGTCTAAGTTCTTTGACGAAGCCTCTAAACACAAAACTAGCGCCTATCTGAAGTTGATTCTTTAGATATGGCGCATTGAACCAAACACATTTTATAGCATCACCGTTGGCGTCTCTAATAAAAGCCTCGGTAAGTGTTAGATTTTTCACTTGTCTTACAACAGTATCACGAGCGACTGTTCCAAAGACCGCTTGAGTTCTATCTGTCTCTAAATCACGGACTAAAACCGGAGCTTCGTATGTATCATAATAGCGAGGATAATAGTCAATTAAATCCTCTGCTTTGTACACACCAGCTCTGTTGAATGCCTTTTCAGTTTTCTCTCCAACACCCTTAATTGTTTTTAATTCCATCGGTAAATATTCTATCATAAAATGAAAGAAAACTGTATTATTCCACAAAGAAAAATAGCAGGGTTCTCACTTAAAATCGTTCGTAACCCTGCTATTTTTCTTTGTTAATTAATTACTTTACTTTCTTTTTCTTTGAATATTTACCGTAGAAGTATTTGCCTTTTACTTTCTTGTAAGCGCGTACTCTTACGTAATATTTCTTACGCTTTTTGTCTTTGCGTTTGATTGTGTATTTTAGTTTCTTAACTTTCTTAACTTTCTTGCCACTGAAGCTCTTCTTCTTAGACCACTGAACTTCGTATCCTCCAGCGCCTTTAACCTTTTTCCATTTAACTTTAATCTTTTTCTTTGATCCTTTAGCTTTAGTGATCTTAGCTTTACCAGGAACAATCTTAAATGTTATATAGTCGCTCTCTTTAAAGTTTCCAAGACCTTTAATGTAAATAGCACCCTTGCCAATCTTTACATTGTCTTTGTAAGTCATTGTGTAATCTACGCCAGGTCTTAGTAAAACGCCGTTGTATTTAAGTGGTCCAATAGGTTTAACTTCTTTACCTGTATAAGTCTGATTATCGATCCATGAATCGTAATCGCAACTCCAAATCATCTTTCTAGCTGCATCGCCTTCTTTGTCGGCCTTAGCTACACTGTTCTGATAAGACATAATCTTAGCCATGTCACTTGAACCGATTACTGCATAACCAGCATCATTTATAACCTTATCAATTCCACCATTACCAACTAAGCTGTATGTACATACATTTTCAAACTTAACTTCAGGTTTCTTTGGACACTCGATTGCTGATTTTAGCCAGCACTGAGCAGCCTGATAACATGAGTAGATACCAATTCCGTATCCTTCGTGAGCATCAACATTTGGATTTACATAGTAATCTGTGTATCCGTATGAACCAGGTGCATTCCATGCCTTTTGACTTGGAATATCATATGGCAACTCACTCTGGTACATATATGTTCTACCATTTGTACCATTCCAAATAGTCTGGTATTTCTGGAAGTGCTCAACCATCAAACCATAAGCAGTGATGTTGTCACCGTTAAATGTAACACCGTTATCAGCTGTATTCTTATACCAGCCAACACCATGTCCGTGGTCAGCTCTCCATACCCAGAAGTTATCTGTAATAACATCATTCTGATTAATCTCTACACAGTTCTCAACCTGACAGTTTGCATCATCAGCGCCACCTACTCTAAAGAAGCAGTCACTGATTACTGTAGGATTATCAGAGAAATCATTAGAGTTCTTATCATTACCAACTGTTAACAAGTCAGGTGATTTCTTGCGGCCTGCGTCAAATAACAATCCAGCCAAACGAACACCTTTGACGTTGTCTACGTGCATACACTCGTTTCCTTCTGTTGGTTTAAGTGTTGCATAACCTAGACCTAATACTACAAAGTTATCTTGATTAATTTGAATTGGTTTATCTAAGTTATAGATTCCTGGAGAGAAAATCAAAGCTTTCTTATCAGCAATAGCTGTATTAATTTCATCAGCTGTATCTGTAGGTTTAGCTACATAATAACTTCTAGATGGTATTGTTCTATAATCTCTTCCCAATTCGTAATCTTCCCAAGAAACACCTTGAGTGTTTTCTTTTACAGCAGGAACGATTATCTTATAATCATCATCTTCATATGCAAGATAAGGTTTTTCAGCAATCTTTGGAGTATCTGTAACTACAGTACTTGTTCCCTTTGGCCAGTCACTAGCTGTGTGCTGTGTCTTTGAACCAACCAAAACATTATTCCAAACTGCAGCTTGGTAATTCCATTTTTCATATCTAGGGTCATTGTTTGCGTTTGTAACAATATTTCTAGATAGCCACTGTTGCTGTGATCCACAAGATACAAATGTTCCAATTTTAGAATCCGCCATAAATCCACCGCTGGCATATCCGCCTTCTTCGTGAAGATTGATTCCGCCAGTTAGGTTTACTTTTCTCATAGCTGTAGCCTGTGAAACAGCCCATGTACTTACTTTATAATCTGATGTGAAGTTCTCAACTGAACGCCAGAAGTTACATAGCGCATTGTAGTTGATATTTCCATCCCATTTTCTTCCCTTCATCCATTCAGCCAAACACTGAACCTGATTGATTTTAACCTGTGTAGGTTTCAAACCAAGTCCTGCTACCTGAGTATAGAAACCAACTTTTGTTGTGACATTATACTCTGTTCCACTTGGCATAAACATAAATGCATATCTTTCAGATCTGAACTGACCAGCTTCAGAATTTTTATAAGCTGTATCAATTACATTTTGGATTTTATTCATTGGGTCAGTATCTTCAAAGATGTATGTGTTTTCGCCGAATAAATCTATTTCATCTGAAAAGATTTTAGACTTAGCAACCTCTTTGCCGTCCACCAATGCACGAACATAATAGTAACTTTCTGAATACTTAGGACTTAAAATAACATGGTTATTATAACTAGCACTTAGTTCATAATTAGCAAATCTACTATCTGCTTTATAAAGCTCATAAGTCGCACCTTCTATCTCATCACAATTAATTGCTGCAAGATCGGTAGAGTTAACTGAAACTTTAACATTTAGTACATCACTCGCCCTAGTCTCTTGTACTTGAATGGCAGGCACCAAACTAAGTACCATTGCAACAACAACGATACTAGAAAGAACCTGATTTCTCACTTTTCTAAACATAAAAAATCTCCTTTATTAAATTTCTTCAACTTCCGCACGTAATCTAATTTTGATTATATCAAATAGATATTTTATACACAATGATTATATAGGTACATTATGTTGAAAATATGGGTCAAAATCAAAAAGGAGTTTTCATAAAGAAAACTCCTTTTTTTGAGCTTGTGCCCTTATTATTTTTCGAATAATGATTGTAATTAAATATTATCTCGAAGCCGTTTCAAACTATCTGCTTTTACATCCCCATAGGAGATTGAGGCATAGGTGGAACTGGATTGTCCTCCTTAATAGTTGAAACAACTGACTCTGTTGTAAGCAATGTGCTAGCTACTGAAGTAGCATTTTGAAGTGCACTTCTTGTAACCTTTGCAGGATCTAGAATTCCCGCTTCTACCATCTCTACATAATCACCATGCAATGCATCGAAGCCTTGTCCTGGGTCTGAGTCTTGAATCTTAGCAACTACTTCTTTGCCGTCGTTACCAGCGTTTTCAGCAATAGTATAAAGTGGTGATTGTAATGCGTCATATATTATCTGAGCACCGGCTTTTTCGTCGCCATCTAATTCATCCACTAACTTAGCCACTTCTTTAGAAGCGTGGATATATGCCGATCCGCCACCCGCAATAATTCCTTCTTCTACAGCAGCTCTTGTAGCGTTAAGAGCATCTTCCATACGTAGTTTCTTCTCTTGCATTTCAGGTTCTGTAGCTGCACCCACACGGATAACTGCCACGCCGCCTGCCAACTTAGCAAGGCGCTCTTGTAATTTTTCTTTATCGAATTCAGATGTAGTCTCTTCTATCTGAGCCTTAATCTGATTTACTCTCTGCTCAATCTGTGTTGAATCTCCAAGACCTTCCACAATAGTTGTGTTGTCCTTAGTAACCTTAACTGATTTAGCGCGACCTAGCTGTTCAATCTTAGTGTCCGCCAAAGAAAGTCCAAGATCTTCAGAAATAACTGTACCACCTGTAAGGATTGCAATATCAGCAAGCATCTCTTTTCTTCTGTCACCATAACCTGGAGCCTTAACAGCAACCACGTTAAATGTTCCACGAAGTTTGTTTACAATCAAAGTTGTAAGAGCTTCACCCTCAATATCTTCAGCAATAATCAATAACTTAGAACCAGCCTGAACTATCTGCTCTAGCAAAGGTAAAATCTCTTGAATATTTGAAATCTTTTTATCTGTAATAAGAACAAATGGATCATCGAGATTTGCTTCCATCTTTTCCATATCAGTAGACATATATGCTGAGATGTATCCACGGTCAAATTGCATACCTTCAACCAAGTCTAATTCAGTCTTCATAGTCTTAGATTCTTCTATAGTAATAACGCCGTCGTTTGAAACTTTTTCCATAGCGTCTGCAACCATATCGCCCACTTCATCATCTCCAGCAGAAATAGCAGCAACTCTAGCAATTTGTTCTTTGCCTGTAACCTCACTGCTCATTTCGGCAATACACTCAACTGCTTTTTCTGTAGCTTTGTGCATTCCTTTACGAAGTATGATTGGATTAGCGCCTGACTCTAGTTGTTTCATACCAGCGTTTACCATTGACTGTGCAAGCAATGTGGCTGTAGTTGTTCCATCACCTGCCACATCATTTGTCTTTGTCGCAACCTCCTTAACAAGCTGCGCACCCATATTTTCAAAACCGTCTTCTAGCTCCACTTCCTTTGCGATAGTTACACCATCGTTTGTGATTAGTGGCGCACCAAAAGACTTATCTAATACAACGTTTCTTCCTTTTGGTCCCAATGTCACCTTTACTGTATCTGCAAGCTGATTAACACCAGACTCTAGTGCCTCTCTGGCATCAGCACCATACTTAATATCCTTAGCCATCTCTTCCTCCTTAGTCCGCTAAAATAGCAAGAATGTCATCCTGCTTTACGATTATATATTCTTCATCTTCTAATTTCACATCTGTACCTGCGTAGCGTGAGTAAACGACTTTATCGCCCACTTCCACATCCATATCTACTTCTTCGCCTTCTCTAAATCCGCCAGGACCTACAGCTACCACAATTGCCTGCTGAGGTTTTTCCTTTGAATCAGTAGTTAAAATGATTCCTGATTTAGTAGTCTCTTCAGCCTCCAAAGGCTTTAATACAACTCTATCTGATAATGGTTTGATTTTCATATTTTTACCTCCATTGATATGTCAAAACTATTCAATATAATAACACTTTTAATTATTATTTTCAAAAAATCAATAAGGATACGAACGTTTGTTAGTGAGTTCCCTATTTATTTTTTATTTGCCAAGATTATTGTCTCTACCGTAACAGAAAAGGTATTGCTGTGCATATCCGCCGTATTCGCCGTACATTTTCTTGGCAAATTCAGCTATCTCTTCTTTCTCAACCTCTTTTCCGTCAAAGTACATAGTTTCCATTATTCTCTTAATCCAAACATCTATTGGAAAACTAGATGAATAACCGAGTGAGAACAACATTACGCAGTTGGCCACTTTATCTCCAACGCCTTTAATGCTTGTCAAAATATTTCTTGCGTATTTTTCATCAATACGATTTCCATATTCAAAGAATGAATTAACCTTTAGCCTTCTCTTTGAAAGCATGGTGGATGCATCTAACAGATACGGTGCTCTAAAACCAACTTTAAGATCTCGCCACTGCTTCTCCGTCAAAGAACCTAGCTTATTTATAGTAGGAAAAGCATAATACTTTTTACCCTCAATAGTTCCCAAATATTTTCCATATGTATTACTTAAGTTTTCCACCAACTGTTTAATGTGTGGAATCTGTTTGTTTTGAGAAATGATAAATGAGATTAGCGTCTCATGGAAATCTTGATTTAGGATTCTAATTCCCCACTTATCTTTTATAACTGGACGAAGTTTCTCATCCTTGCGTCTTAAAAAGTTTTTAATCTTTTTGTAGTCTTTGTCTAGGTCGAAATAGTGAATCCAAAAATCATTCACTTCCTCTTTAGTTGTATCAAATAAAGTTAAAGTATCTTTCTCTTGCTTGATACGAAGCAATTTATTGTTTGCAACTATCACATACTCTTCATCGCCCAACTTTTCAAATCTAAAGCATTGACCGCATTCAAGAGTCTGCGACAAAAGAAAATCTCTAATTTTCATAGAGAACATATTATCAAATTCACAAAACTTTTACAATTATAGTCTTTTATTTATTTTAGATAAGTATTATAATTGATTTAACAACTAATTCGGGAGGATAAATTATGGGATTTTTCAATAAGTTAGTAGGTACTGCCGCTGTGGTAGGCGCAACTGTAGGTAGCGTACTTTATGTTAAAAACCGCAGAGACACTAGAAAAGAAGGCGAAGAATTTGAAGATTTAAGTGGCGAGAAATACTTCGACTACGAAACTACAGATGATAAAATTAAGCTTACTTTCAATACAAAGAAAGCAAAACAGACTGCTGATCAAGTAGCGGATAAAATCATTGATAAATATGATGAAACTGTTGAGCAAGTTACAGAAAAGATTGAGCAAACGATGCTAAGAAAAAAGCAATTGATGTGATTGGCGAAGAAAACGTCAAAGAGGCTAAGGAGAAGGTTAAAGATACTGTAAATGATGCTAAAGACGCCATCAAAGATAAAGTTAATCCTTCTACAGAGGACTTTGATGATTTTGAGAAACCAGCATCAAACCCTGAACCTGCTACTACTGAGGAAGTTGATATTCCTAAGGTAAAGAAGGATGAAGGAATTGACTTCATGGAAGACGAGCTTTCTGATTTATAAAAGATTTCGTTTTTTCCAAAAAGAAAAACCTTGCAAAGAAAATGACAGAAATTTTCTTTCGCAAGGTTTTTCTTTTAAAATACCTAAATTTTTATAAATCAAAAAAGAACCTCCATAAGGAAATTTCTGTTATTTCCATTGGAGGTTCTTTTTTGATTTGATTTTTAATTTTTAGGTAATTTAAATGAACTCTTAAGAGAAACAATTCTGTTAAAGACTGGGTGGTCTTTTGTGTGATCATGCATATCAGCACAGAAGAATCCATTTCTCATAAACTGGAATTTATCTTCAGGTTCTACTTCAGCCAATGCAGGTTCTATATAACAGTTATCTAGAACTTCTAGTGAATTTGGATTTAGGTTTAGCGAACCGTCTTCGTTGTAAACGCCCTTTTCTTCATCCACTATATTCTCATATAATCTAGCCTCTGCTTTTACAGCATGTCTAGCTGATACCCAGTGAATAGTTCCCTTTACTTTTCTTCCAGTAAAGCCCGAGCCTGACTTGGTTTCTGGATCATATGTAACATGAATCTCAGTTACTTTGCCGGTCTCATCTTTTTTATAATCTACACACTTAACAAAGTATGCGTTCATTAATCTAACTTCATTTCCAGGGAATAGTCTGAAATATTTCTTTGGAGGGTCCTCCATAAAATCAGCTCTCTCAATGTATAGTTCCTTACAGAATGGAATCTTACGAGAACCTAGTTCTTCATTCTTAACATTGTTTGGAGCATCCAACCATTCCTCTTCATCCTCTGGGTAATTATCAATAATCACCTTAACAGGGTCTAGCACAGCCATGTAACGTGGTTTCTTAAGATTTAAGTCCTCACGGATACAATACTCAAGCATTGCATAATCTACTGAACTGTTGCTCTTCGATACACCACAAAGGTCAACAAACATCTTTATAGCCTCAGGTGTGTAGCCTCTTCGACGAAGAGCTGCTATAGAAACAAGTCTTGGATCATCCCATCCGTCCACTATTCCTTCTTCCACAAGTTGCTTTATGTATCTCTTACCTGTAACCACATTTGTAAGATAAAGTTTTGCAAACTCTACCTGACGAGGTGGCTGGTCATATTCTAATTCATTTACTACCCAATCATACAAAGGTCTGTGGTCTTCAAACTCTAAAGTACAGATAGAATGACTGATTCCTTCTATTGCATCCTCGATAGGATGTGCAAAGTCATACATTGGGTATATACACCACTTATCACCAGTGTTGTGATGAGTAAGATGTGCCACACGGTAGATAACTGGATCTCTCATATTCATATTAGGAGATGCCATATCTATTTTTGCACGAAGAACTTTTTCGCCGTCAGCAAATTCGCCGTTCTTCATTCTCTCAAATAAATCAAGGTTTTCTTCCACGCTTCTGTCTCTGTATGGACTCTCTTTTCCTGGTTCTTCGGCCCAGCCGCGTGATTCTCTAATCTCATCTGCAGTCAAATCGCAAACATACGCCTTACCTTTTTTGATAAGTTTAACTGCAGCTTCGTACATCTGGTCAAAGTAATTTGATGAAAAGAATAATCTATCTTCCCAATCAACTCCAAGCCATTTAACATCATTCTTAATAGACTCTACAAACTCCTCATCTTCTTTAGCTGGGTTTGTATCGTCAAAACGAAGATTAAACTTACCATTGTACTCTTCGGCTATTCCATAATTTAAAAGAATAGATTTTGCATGTCCAATATGGAGATATCCATTAGGTTCTGGTGGAAATCTAGTCTGAACGTGATCAAATCTACCTTCTTCTAAATCTTTATCAATAATCTGCTCTATAAAATTTTTGGATTCTGGTGTTTTATTCTCGTTATCCATAATTCCTCCAAGTTTGTTTCACAATGTGTAAATTATACAATAAAGGAGTATTCATTTCAAACACAAAAGAAAAGCACAAGGCCATTCACTAACAATCGTTCATAACCTTGTGCTTTTCTTTTTTTGTATAAACCAAATATTTACTTTTTAATTGATACTTCAACACTACGTCTACCGAATTGGAGAGCCTCACTGTGTGATGAGAAGAAAATATCGATTCTCTTACCACCGATAGCTCCACCTGTATCCTCAGCCACATATTCCTTACCATCAATCAAAACTTTTGATCCTAGAGGAATAACTGAAGGGTCTGTAGCAATTGTTCTACCAGCTCTAGGTGTTGTACCTGATGCTGTATGTCCACCAGCTGATCCACAACATGATGCACATCCACAATATGCTGAAGCATTAAATGTTCCTAGTTTCTTGTACTGAGATCTCATTTTAGCTTTTTTAGCTTTTGCTTTCTTAATCTTAGCTAGCTTTTTGGCCTTTTTAGCAGCCAACGCCTTAGCTTTAGCCTTCTTTTGTTCATTAGCCTTTGCAAAAGCCTTATCCATAGGTGTCTCGCTCAGTAAGTTTATTTTGTTTTCAGATTTTTGGATTTGCATTGATTCGATTGATTTAACAGTTGAAATCTCTGCTTTTACTGTATTAGCGCTTTTCTTACTATCAAAATCGATTGTACCTAGCGCTAATGCTGTAGATAATACAGCAACAACCGCAATAATGCTTATCACAATCTTTTTAGTATTCATAATAATAAATACACTCCTTCCGCGTCTGTTCGACGCTTCGGAGTGTATTATACGTTATTTGTTACAATTTGTCAATAAAATATTACAAATTTGTTACATTCTATTTCTTTTTGTAAATATGTCGTTATTTTATCTTTTTATTAAACTTATTCTGCTTAAAGTACTTCTTAGCATCCTTTACAGTCTTTGTATTAGGGATTAATACATGCTGTTTCATACTTGGAATAGAGAATGTAGTTTCTACTCCTTTCTTTCCAGAGACGCTATATAAGTGAATTTTCCACTTATCACCCTTTGATACCTGCATCTTAACAATGGATTTCATAGTACCAATAGACATATTTGTTTGGAAACTCTCACTGATATTCTTCAAAATATCTTTGTAATCGTTAAGAATTGAGCTGGTTGATGTCTTTTCAATAACAGCCTCAATAACCTTCATCTGGTTGTTACTTCTCGAAACATCGCCCTTTTTGAGTGATTTACGCTCTCTAGCGAACCAAAGTGCCTGATCGCCGTTCAAATTCTTATTCATACCTTTTTTGAACTTATATCCGTGTGTTTCAAAGGCATAATCAGATTCTACATCTATTCCACCTAATTCGTCGATAATATCCTTAAATCCAGTGAAATTCATACGTACGTAGTAATCAATATCAATTCCATAGAACAACGACAATGTCTTCATGGAAACATCTATACCATAGTTACCACCGTAACATAGTTTATCTTTCTCTGTGCCCGAGATCGACAAAGGAACATAATAATCACTAGGTGTAGATACTCCTACTATTGTATTTGTATTAGGATTGATTGAAAGTATAACGTTAACGTCACTTTGACTCTTGTTTGTAACATCTCCGCCAGTATCAATACCACTCAAGAATACATTAAAGCATCTCTTGCTAACATTTCCTGGATCATCCATAGGCGCTAACTCATTTTTAACAGTAAAGCCTTTAATAATCTTCAAAGATTTACTAAAATCAGCATATGGACCATTGTTATTGTCATCATCAGTAGTATCGCCAGCTTCCACAATCATACTCATCAAAGAATCATCTACAATAATAGCCTGACATTTCTTTTCAATTAGACCTTCCGCTAACTCTGCTACATCATTAAACTTCTTAATCTTAATCGGCTTTTTCAATGCATCTTCAATCATTAAAACAACTGAGTGCATATCATCTACGTCGTAATTATTCACAATACCAAATGTATAGTTGGCCATATCAGATAATTCATGTGCCTTATCGGTTTTATCTATAAATATATTGTAATCATCTGTAGAAACTTTACTATTGTTAGATATTGTAGTTACGGCATCGTCAAATGAACTGATAAAGTCTTTGATGCTCTTGCTAAATGCAAGGCCCCAAATACTTGTCACAATAAGTGCAACCGCTACCACCAATGAAATAGTAATAGAAATATATGTTCTCTTTCTTCCCCATTTGATTAAGAACGGGAATATAACAGCTATTAAAAGAAGTATTTCAGGTACTATTATTATTCCAACCGGTACATAATCTAATAGCAAATAGTTTTTGTATGAAACAAAATACCATAAAACAATATTTAGCAAAACAAATGCTGCCACTGCTAAAAAGTTTGAAAACCATGCAATCTTTTTAAGTTTTGGACTAACTGGATTCTCCTTTAGCAATGTAATCCATTTTTTGAATTTACTCTCTTTCTTCTCGCTCATCTTTCTCTCCAACTATTATTATTTTTGTAAATAATACAAATGAAAATCAAAGGCAAGGGAAACTAATCCCTTGCCTAAAATAAGTTCAATTAAAATTTGCCTTCGTCAGCAGCCTGCTGAATAGAAACGGCAACAGCTACTGTCATACCAACCATTGGGTTGTTTCCAGCGCCGATAAGTCCCATCATTTCAACGTGAGCTGGTACAGATGAAGAACCTGCAAACTGAGCATCAGAGTGCATTCTTCCAAGAGTATCAGTCATACCGTATGAAGCAGGACCTGCAGCCATATTATCTGGGTGAAGTGTACGACCTGTACCACCACCTGAAGCTACAGAGAAGTATTTCTTACCTTGCTCTACGCATTCTTTCTTATATGTACCTGCTACAGGATGCTGGAATCTAGTTGGGTTAGTTGAGTTACCTGTGATAGATACACCAACATTTTCATGATGCATAATAGCAACACCTTCCTGAACATCATCAGCACCGTAGCACTTAACTGTAGCACGAAGACCATCTGAGTAAGCCTTCTCATATTCTACATTAAGTGTAGCTGTAGAGTAATCATATTTAGTCTCAACATATGTGAAACCATTTATTCTAGAAATAATCTGAGCTGCGTCTTTTCCTAGACCGTTAAGAATAACTCTTAAAGGTTTCTGTCTAACTTTATTTGCCTTTTCTGCGATACCGATAGCACCTTCAGCTGCGGCAAATGATTCGTGACCTGCTAGGAATGCGAAACACTCAGTCTCTTCTTCTAGTAACATCTTTCCAAGGTTACCATGTCCTAAACCAACCTTACGGTGGTCAGCAACTGAACCTGGAATACAAAATGCCTGAAGACCTTCGCCGATAGCTGCAGCAGCATCAGCAGCTCTTCTACAATCTTTTTTGATAGCGATAGCTGCACCTACTGTGTAAGCCCAGCATGCATTTTCAAAACAGATAGGCTGGATACCTTTAACTTGATCGTAAACGTTAAGTCCAGCATCCTTAGTAATCTTTTCAGCTTCTTCTATGGAAGCAATACCATAACTATTTAAAACAGAATTAATCTGATCTATTCTTCTCTCATATGATTCAAACAATGCCATTATCGTCACCTCCTATTCCTTTCTTGGGTCGATGATTTTAGCAGCATCATCTACACGGCCATACTGACCCTTAGCTTTATCCCATGCTGTATTTGCATCATCGCCTGCTTTAATGAAGTCTGTCATCTTTCCTAGATTAACAAACTGGTAACCAATAATTTCATCATCTTCGTCCAATGCGATACCTGTTACATAACCTTCAGCCATCTCTAGATAACGAGGTCCTTTTTCTTTAGTAGCATACATAGTACCAACCTGAGAACGAAGTCCTTTTCCTAAGTCTTCAAGACCTGCTCCTACTACAAGACCGTCATCTGAGAATGCACTCTGTGTACGTCCGTAAACGATTTGTAAGAACAACTCTCTCATAGCTGTGTTGATAGCATCACATACAAGGTCTGTATTTAATGCCTCTAGAATTGTTTTTCCTTGAAGAATCTCTGCAGCCATAGCAGCTGAGTGAGTCATACCAGAACATCCGATAGTCTCAATTAATGCTTCTTCAATAACACCTTCTTTTACATTAAGTGTTAGCTTACATGCGCCCTGCTGAGGTGCACACCAACCCACACCATGTGTAAAACCTGAAATGTCTGTTACTTCTTTAGCGTGAACCCATTTACCTTCTTCAGGAATAGGTGCCGGTTCATGCTTTGCACCCTTAGCCACTGGGCACATCATTTCAACTTCTTTTGAATAAATCATGAAATACTCCTTTATATTTTTTATTTATAAGAACAATAAATTGTTGCTCACATCATTGATATTATCTCACAAAATGACGCTGTTTTCTACCCTTAAATTTAGTTATTATAGGCCCAAATTGCCTTAATTATGCCTTTAAACTGATTAAACTTATATTTCTTTGTACTCCTCTTTGTACTGAGTGGTTCATTCACTTTAAAGCCGTCCTTATCATAGCCATAAATCTCAATTATATGGTGTCCTCTTGAGAACACTCCTGGCTTAACACTTAAGATAAGTTTGGCTCCTTTGTCGAGGGCATTTTTCATTTCTGATTCTGAAATGGACATACCATTAACCTTCAAACCAAAATGTTCACCACCTGCGGTAAATAACGACCAAGCAGTTCCAGCATTTTTAACATAGTGCCCATTCTGCTCGGCGTACTTTGCAACTTTTATAGGAGTTATAGTATCATCCCTCGTCAAAGAAAACGCAACCATCGACAAACACACTGGGCCACATCCTGCTCCGCCTATTGTGCTATCACCATATTTAACATTTGCCCATCTAGGATCTTTTTGTAAGAATAATGGATCACTTTGTCCCTCTTCGTCTTCAGTCAAACCTTTAGGAATAGTGGTTGTTTCTACTTGTGTAGTTTGAATATTCTTTTTAGTTTCAACCTTTGTAGTCTGTTTTTCCTTATTATCCTTTTTTAAATTGCACATAAAAAGAGAAAGTAAAACTATAATTAGAATTACTACTAAGACAATGATGCGATTAATCATGACTCTGCGTCTTTCGCGTTTCATTCTTTGTCTTTTATCTTCTCTAGTTTCACTTTCTCTTTTATATTCACTCATTATTTTGCTGTTATATATCCTTCTGCCACTAGCATTTCAGCAGAAATTACTCCGCCGCCTGCAGCACCTCTTAATGTATTGTGAGATAGTCCGACAAACTTATAGTCAAACATAATATCCTCACGAAGTCTTCCTACCGAAATTCCCATTCCGTTTTCGTAATTCACATCAAGTGATACCTGTGGTCTATCATCATCTTCTAAATACTGGATGAACTGTTTTGGAGCACTTGGTAGTTCTAACTCTTGTGGCTTACCACTAAAATCTTTAAGTGCTTGGATAAGTTCTTCTTTAGAAGGATTTGTAGCAAAGTTTACAAACACTGCAGCTGTATGTCCATCTAGAACTGGAACTCTAATACACTGTGAAGTGATCGTCATGCAGTCACTCTTTTTGATAACTCCATCTTCCACTTTACCCCAAAGTTTAAGTGGCTCTTGCTCAGACTTTTCTTCTTCGCCGCCGATAAATGGAATGATATTTCCAACCATCTCTGGCCACTCATTGAATGTCTTACCTGCACCTGAAATAGCCTGGTATGTAGTAACAACTACTTCTTTTGGCTCGAACTTCTTCCATGCAGTAAGAACTGGTGTATAACTTTGAATAGAACAGTTAGGCTTTACTGCGACAAAACCTCTCTTTGTTCCAAGTCTTTCTTTCTGATATTTGATTACTTCATAATGCTCTGGATTGATTTCTGGAACAACCATAGGAACATCTTCAGTCCATCTATGAGCACTGTTGTTTGAAACAACTGGACACTCAGCCTTAGCGTACTCATCCTCAAGTGCACGAATGGCGTCTTTGTCCATGTCTACAGCACTGAAAATAAAATCAACTTGATCTGCCACTGTCTGAACTTCGCTTGCATCATACACTGTCATGCTCTTTACAGAATCTGGCATAGGTGTATCCATTTTCCATCTGCCAGCAACAGCTTCTTCATATGGCTTTCCAGCCGAACGAGGACTGGCAGCCAAACAAACTAATTCAAACCAAGGATGGTTTTCTAACAAAGTAATAAATCTTTGTCCAACCATTCCTGTGGCGCCTACTATACCTACTTTGAGTTTCTTATCTAATTTAAACATAAATACCTTCTTCTAACCTATTTTAATAAAAGTCTGACCAACCGTCACCGTCGTTTGCTACAACACCATGCTCTTTGCCGTCATTCTTTTTGTCATCTTTCTTTTTGTTGTTTGTTTTTTTAGTAGTCTGAGGTGTCTTTTGCTTGTATGTCTTATCTTTGATTACTTTTCCTTTTTTGTTCTTAACAACAATATGGAGTGAACCATCTTTCTTTACTGTCCTTATAACTTTATTACCTTGAGAATCAGTATAAGAAATAACAGTGTTTCCATCTTTATCTGTAGCTTTTTCTGTTGGTGAAATTGTTCCAAAATTGTCATTAACTACAACATTTCCATTTCCATCGCTTGATGCACTTTCTGCTTGCACATTCTTTGGATTGAAAGTGGTCTCATCATCTTTACTATTGCAAGAACATCCACTCATTACAGCAGCCATTGCAAGTACTGCTACAACAGTTATTGCCAATAATATTATTTTGTTTTTCATATTAACTTCCTCCTACTTGTCTTTTTTTGTCTTGTCTTTAGTCTGTTTCTTTGTCGTTGTCTGCTCTGTAGTTGCTTGGTCTTTTTTCTTTTTAGATTTGATAATCTTTACCTCTTTAACATCAGACCAATCACCTTCAATTATCTTCTTGTTAACTGTACCATAACTCTTTGCTCTAACAAATAGTTTTTTCTGGTTTACAAGTTTTGGTGATTTGATTGTGATTAAGCTCTTTTTATAATTACCTTGAATTAAAACAGCTTTGAACTCTTTATCTGTAGACACTTCAACTTTGTAACCTTTTGCCACTTGTAAACTGCTAAGCAATACTTTTAATTTGTCAGAGTCCATTTTCTTTTCATATGGAGCAACTGCTTGTGCAGTATTTTTCAAAGTGTATTCTTTCACAGAACTTTTATATAAATTTGAACCTACATAAATGTTAAGTTGCATCATCATATAACAAATTCCAAGAACAATAATCATTCCTATTGCTGATTTTGATCTTTCTTTGTTTCGGAATAATGGAATATTATATGTATACTTAAAGTCCGACAAAAAGATTAATGGACTAAATAAGAATACAAATATAAATACGTATTTGATGATTACAAGAATTACATCAATTGGCTCAAATTTATAGTATCTAAACTCATTGATTACACTTGTTACAAGAATAAAAGCTGCCAATGCATAATATAAAACGGCAATAATCATTTTCCATGATTTGCCTGATCTAAAACCAAATACTTTTACTCTTCCTTCATCGTCTGTTAATTTTCCCATATTTATCACCTTTTATGTTTGATAGAGCTTCTGGCGCGACTTGAACGCGTGACCCCTTCATTACGAGTGAAGTGCTCTACCAACTGAGCTACAGAAGCATATAAAGAGCATTCAAATAAGAATGCTCTTTTTAATCATTAATTATTTAGACTCTACTGCCTTTGCCGCCTTACCAGATTTTCTAACGAAGAAAATTGATAACAACAACGCGATTGCATATAGAACTATTGTAGCATATAGCACATATTGATATCCTACTGCATTACCTTCAGCTTGCTTTGTACCTGTGTGTGTAACAATCCATGAAGCAAGTTGGTTTCCTGATAAACCAGCGAAAGCCCATGCTGAAAGTGTAATACCGTGAATAGCACTAATGTTACCCATTCCGTAATGATCGTGAAGAAGTGTTGGAACGTTACTGAATCCACCACCGTATCCAGCATTAACAACGAAGATTAATCCTAGAACAAGTGCTATTAAAAGAACATTTCCTTCACCATTCTTGATACCATTTGTAAGGATTACTAATCCTGTAAATATAATTGATAATGAAAAAATAATCTTATAAATTGTATTTCTATCTTTCATATAATCAGCCCATGCAGAGAAACCTAAACGTCCACCTGCGTTAAAGATAGCTGAGATTGATGAAATAATACCAACTACAGCACCTAGGCCGATAATCTTAACAATCATTTTCTCTTGAGAAATAATTGCAAGACCACAAGTAATATTAATATAGAACATTAACCATATACCAATATAGTTTGTGATAGGTTTACTCTTGATAGTAGCCCAAACACCTTGTCCTTTTTCTTTCTTTGTAGGTTCTACCCAACCATCTGGTTTCTTAAGTAGTTTATGACCTACAAACATCATTACGAAGTAAACTCCGCCCAGGATAAAGAACATCATATAAACACCAACAAGGTATCCTTTTTTGTCTTCGCCGAAGGCATGTAGTAATGACTGCATAATTGGACTAGCGATAGCTTTAGCTGCACCAAATCCTGCTACTGCAAGACCTGTGGCAAGACCTTTTTTGTCTTCAAACCAAAGCATCAATGTTTTAACTGGTGATAAGTAACCTGTACCAAGACCAATACCCATAATCATACCGTAGCATACATAGATACCGATTAGAGTTAATGGGTTTCCGTGTCCTGCGTCTGTACCACCGTACCAAATAAAGAATCCAGTTCCTAGCATACCAACTGTGAAACAGATAGTTGCGATTAGAGATGACAAGTGAATATTCTTCTCTACGATTCCGCCTAAGAATGCTGCTGACATTCCAAGGAAGAAAATGGCAAAACTAAAAGCCCACTCTACAGCTGGTTTTGAGAAACCAATTCTGTCTGAAATCTCTTGACTAAATACTGACCAGCAATATACTGTACCGATACTACAGTGTAGCAACAATGCAGGTATAGCTGCTCTTGTCCATTTGTTATTCATAGGTTAATGTCCTCCTGAATTTTTTTATAACCTTGTAAATTTTACTACTTTAAAGCGTAATTATCAAGTATTTCATTGACTGCTAAGTCGTATTTATAAAGGTTTTGAGTCTTTCTAATAAGTTTTCTTACCTTATGTGTATCTTCAAAGTTTTTTGCTATATAAAACCAGAATTCTTTCATCTTATTGAGCAAGTGTTTATCTGATTTCATAATCTTTTTAAACTCATCAAAAAGCACTTCTTGATACATTTTTATATCTTCTAAGTTTATGTGCGCAGCTCCTTTTATTTCGTTTGCAAGGTTAGGATTTGCAATCAACCCTCTACCAATCATCACCGACGACACAGATGAAGGCAACATTATATTTCCTGTATAAACACCGTCATCGTACTTTTCTACTATTTCCTCATAGTCGTCAACTGACTTAATATCACCGTTATAACATAGAGAATTGCGCGAATGCTTGCATGCATAGTCGAATGCTTCCATATTAGGAGTTTCTTTATACATCTGAGTTCTTGTTCTAGGATGTATAATTAGTTCTGAAAAATCATACTTATTATATACTTCTATTATCTTTTCAAATTCTTCTGGTTCTTTGACGCCGATGCGTGTCTTAACAGAAATATATAGCGGATCAACTAACCCATCATTCCACTCAAAAATATTGTAGAAAAATTCATCCATTCCCTCTAAGTCTCTTAAAAAACCTGAACCCTTGTTTTTAGAAACAACAGTCCCTGATGGGCAACCTAAATTGATATTTATTTCATCTTTATAGCCAAGTTCCATAAGTTGCTTTGCGCCCTTAATAAAGAACTCGTGCTTATTACATAGAATTTGTGGGATAAGCCTTAATCCTTCTGTCTGATTCTCAGGCAAAATGTCTCTTATCTCCTTGCCCTTCATCTCTGGATTATGGGTAGGCGAAATAAACGGTGCGTAGTATTTGTCGACACCGCCAAAGTACCTGTAGTGAAGGTTTCTATATGTAAATCCTGTAATGCTCTCTAACGGAGCGAAATATAGATTCATAATGCCTCCTTAAACCTTATCTAGTATAGCAAATGAGTATTTGAAATACTACTAGTTAGGTGTTATACTTTTATCAATATTTTGAAAAGAGGTATTGAAATATGAAATTATGGGGTGGACGCTTCACAAAAGAAACAGATGATTTAGTTTTTAGCTTTAACGAGTCTCTTTCTTTTGACAGAAAACTTTATAAACAAGATATCACTGGAAGTATTGCCCATGCAAAAATGCTTGGAAAACAGGGAATCATTTCAGACGATGAAGCAAAACAGATTGTTAAGGGATTGGAAGGAATTATAAACGATCTTAATTCTGGTGCTTTAGAGTTTGATAATTCTGAAGATATACACAGCTTTGTCGAGGCTACTTTGACAGAGCGTATTGGTGATGCAGGAAAGAAACTTCATACAGGACGTAGCCGTAATGATCAGGTTGCTTTAGATATGAAGATGTATACAAAGGAAGAAATGCTTGAGCTAAAGACTTTAATTAAAACTCTTCTCGCTTCTATTCTTAAAGTTATGGAAGAAAATACAGAGACTATCATGCCGGGCTTTACACATCTTCAAAAAGCACAGCCTATCACTTTGGCGCATCACTTTGGAGCGTACTTTGAAATGTTTAAGCGTGACTACTCACGTCTTAACTGTGCATTGATGCGTATAGATCAGTGTCCTTTAGGTTCTGGTGCTTTGGCAGGCACTACTTATCCTTTGGACCGCGAGTTTGTCGCTAAGGAGCTTGGTTTTAAAGAGCCAACACTTAACAGTATGGACTCAGTGTCTGATCGTGATTACTTAATTGAATTCTTGAGCGATCTTTCAATTACTATGATGCACCTCTCTCGCTTCTGCGAAGAAATTTG
>CADBBS010000020.1 GCA_902793045.1 uncultured Lachnospiraceae bacterium | reverse complement strand
GGATCATTCGCCAAAGCTGAGTAAGAATCATACGCTTTTTCCATGCCGTATCTGTCTCTGAATTCTTCAGCTTTCTCCATACTTCTAGATGCTATGGCATAAGCAGTGGGCTCACTCATCTGAGTGAGAGTGGTAGCAAAAGTATTTGCTATATTTCCTGCGCCTATTATTCCAAAATTCATTATTAAACCTCTTTTATCCGAACTTAATTATCATTTTAAATATATCAAAGTGTTGTTTTAATATCAATTACAGAGTTATTCTGCGCTATAAATAAAGGGCAAATTATAGTATAATTAAAGGGCAGAATTGTTCGGAGGGATATTATGAAAAAAAGAATAACATCATGTGTAATAGCAATTGCACTAGCGATTTCAATGATTAGCACAAATGCTTTTGTAGTTGATACAAAGGCTGTTTCGCGTGCTGATGTAATTGAAAATGTAGTTGATGGATTAAAGAAGGATGTGGAGAAATTCCACAGAACTCATATTAGAGATAAAAGTGGAAGCAGAATAGTTATAAATGAAGATTATAAAGAGCCTAAGAGAACTAAAAAAAGAGGCTCAGTTCCTTCTTCATATATGGCACCATATACATCTGTTAAGGATCAAAAAGCATTTGGCGCTTGTTGGATGTTTGGAGAAATATCATCACTTGAATCTAATCTTTTAAATAAGGCTGGATATGATAGTGGCTTGGTAAGTGAAGATCCTATTGATTTTTCGGAGGCACAGGGTGTTTATGTTCAGTACAATGGAGAGACTGAGGATGGAACATTGACGGGAGATGAGTCACCAGATTCAGATAATGATAGTGAGTATTTCAGCACAGGTTACTATGGATACAATGAAGGTGGATGGACACTTGATGCCACTATGGCTGTTAGTGCTAACAAGGGCGCTGCCTTTGAAGAGGAAAACCCATATATTTCGCAGGGAAGCAGCAAGAGGAGCGTTGACAGTAAGGCTATGGCTACAGTAGCGGCTGCTAACTATAGAGTGAATCATTTTGATATTGAAAACGCAAACTTATTACCTGAAGTGTATGAAGTGGTTTCTAGTTCAAGGAGAGTTTATCACCCTTCAAACAGAGATATATGGAAGAGTATGCTATGTCAAAATGGAGCTCTTTCTAGTAACTATTATCAGGATTCCTCAGATAAGTACCATCATGGTTGGGGACTAGATGAAAGTGAATATGAGTCTTTACCAAATTTCTGGATGTTCGATGCAAATGCCAGAAGAAAATATGGCACAAACCATGTTATAACGATAGTCGGATACGACGATAATTATTCAAAATATAATTTTATGGAACCATATACAAACCAATCATATGATAGTGAAGTGGGAGAAGTGGTTTACATAAAAGTTGATGCAGAAGATGAGCCAGAAGTTGAGTTTGATGAAAATGGTCATTTGGTGAGCATAGAAACTTCTGACACAGAAATGGAGGGGTATGCTCCTTTCATAGTGCCGCTAGAAGATGGTACATGGCATATTAAGAATTCATATGGAAAAGAAGTAGATGGTAAGAAAATCTATGATGACGGTATTATGCATATGAGTTATTGCGACCAGACTTTGTCGGAGACTATTTCATCTGTGGTTTTGGAAGATTTGGATCAAATTCAAAACGGTGAAAAGACATATGATACTACTTTGACGCACAGTTCTTTGCAGGGCGATTCTGTTACGAGCGGATTTGAAAAGGGAGACAAAGCAGCAGAAATATACAACATAGAAGACGACAAAGATTTTGAACTAGGCCAGATAGGTTATTGGACAGGAAAAGCCAATACCACTACTAAAGTAGAAATATATGATGATTTACTTGATGAATCTGATCCTGAGAGCGGAACACTAGTATATTCTTCGGATGAAACAACAGATTCTTGCGAGGGTTATCACACTATTAAGTTGTCAAATAAAGTAAAGCTAACTCACGGTACCTGTGCCAGTGTTGTTGTTACTCAGAATCATGAAAATGATTCTTGTTTAATGATAGAACTTGATTACGCTAGTTCTAGTGATGCGGATTACAGTTTCAACTGTAATGAGGGAGATACATTCTACTACACTGAAGATGATTGGTACTCGCGTGAAGAGATAGATGAAATGGCACAAGAAGATGGACTAACTATTGCGAACTCTACAGTTAAACTATTCGGTAACGCCAAAGAAGTAGAACCGGAGGCGTATACAATAACAGTGGATGGTGTGGAAGAATATGTGCCAGTAGGAGAAAAGTATGCATTCCCAAGTTCATCAGAAAATGGTTATGCAAATGCTGATTACAGCACACTTTATGCGCCGGGTCAGGTTATTACTCCAGAGGGAAACATTACTGTGACAAGTATTAAGAATATTGATTTTGAGATGGAACCAGGAGCATCAGTAGATTTACTTGGAAGAGATGGATTGAGATTTTGCTCAGATGTGACTTACGATGATAGTGAATTCTTAAATTCAAGTAATGTGGAACTAGGAACACTTCTTACACCAGAAGATGTATATATAGGAACATTAGATGAAAAGTTGGATTTAGATACGGCTGAGCAGTACGGAGAAAAGTTTGTGGCAAAGGTTGTCAATGTTGGCTGGAGATACGGTAACGTTGGAAGTTTTGCCGCAGGCATCATTCATCTAAAGGAATACAACTGGAGAAGAGCTTTTGTTGCTAAAGCATATATGAAGATTAAATATAGTGATGGCACAGAAAAAGTATTATATACAGATTTGAGCGATGTGAGATCAATCACTCAAGTTGTGGAGAACTTAAGAGATGCAGGTTATCCAGGTTTGACGGATGATCAAATCGCTATGCTTCAAAAATATTTGCAAGGAGAATAACCTTTAATGGCAAAGGGACAGTTTAAAACTAAATACAAAAACTATATAAATAACAGTATGGTTTTTGATAAAAAAACATGGGTAGCCATAGTGCTACTCTTGTTTGTGAGTATGGCTGTTTTTGGGTTTATTATTGAGATAAACTTTTATCATATAAATGCGCTAATTCGAGATGGGAAAGATATGTGGTTTTGGCGAGGAAATGCTTTTGGACCATGGATTGACATTTACGGTCTTGGTGCAGTGGCAGCATTCGCTTTAACTTACAAATTTAGGAAGAAACCATGGCTAGTTGCATTGATAAGTGGCGTTGTTTTATCTTTGATGGAGTTGATTGCAGGCATGGCAATCTACTACTTGGACAACGGAAGAAGAGAGTGGAACTACAACGAAGAGATTTGGACCCTTGGAAATATTGGCGGATTTATTTGTGGTAGAAATATTATTGCATTTACTTTGGCGGGGCCGTTTGTTGTGTATGTGATTGTGCCAGCTATTATGTGGCTCGCTAAAAAGATGAATAGAAAAGTTTTCCTAGGAATTGCTTATGTGCTTGGTGGAATATGTGTAGCGGATATTTTCTACAACGACATTATCCATACGATATTCCCACAGTGCATGAAGGCTGGAACTTTCTACAAATCAAAAGGTTTTAATTTTGTGAAGTTTACTCAGCACGACAAAGCATTTTGGAAACTAAAATAATTGTGATAGAATACTAATAGTGAATTATATGTCCGGGAGGAAATTATGAGCGAAGAAGTAAAATATACTAATCAACAAATGCTAGATTGGATGGGCTATGTAGCAGAGCTACAGGGCGTTACTCCAGAAAAAATAAAGATTGCAAACTTGTGTGGTAAGAGAAGAAACTACCTTGCTTTAGTTTCTACACATAAGAGACTTCTTATTTTTGCAGATGAGACTTATCCAAATATGCTTTACAAATGTTGGGAAGCGGGCTTTGGCGATTACGAGATGTACTACGGCGAAGGCTACGAACCATCAGAGATGAAGCACTGCAAAGTAAGTGATATGATGGATGAACCAATATCTGGACCTACAGTTATCTTTATTGTAAATGATGACACTCGTGAGGGAATGATCTTCGGTATGAAGAATGATAACTTCTCACACGGTACAGTTAAGTATGTGGGCCACGAGATTAGATCAGTCATTATGAATAAACTAGAGGTAGATATCAGAGATACTATCCTTATGGTAGATGCTGAGTCAGTTGTTATTGAAGCATCTATGATAGCTTACGAGGGTGTTATTATAGCTGATGAGCGAGATGAAGGCTCAAAGCGTACTATGGAAGAAAACATAGATAAGTTTGGAGTTCATAACGTAGAAGTTATAACAGACTTAGAAGAAGAGACATTAAAGAACCTTCCAGTTCCTCGTCTTGCATTTATCGTTGCTAAGAAGGGCGAGATTAGAAAAGACATCGAGAGTATCTTAAAGGTTAATCCAAACTGTAAGTTTATCTTCTGGACATTAGAGTTAGATGTTTTATCAGAGATTAAATACATTATGGAACAGTGCGGCGTCAAAGTAACAGAAGTAATGCAGATTTCTGTTTCTAAGACAGATAAGAACAGCGTATTTGTGGCACAACCAAGTCCATGGTTGATTACTGGAGAAATAGAAGAAAATGGAGACATCCAAAAGTGATGTCTCTTTTTTATTGTGTCCTAGTCCTTATGTTATTGTGAATAGCAAATAGGAGCATGAAGGTGTAAATATTTGCTTTGATGATCGAAAGTGAAATCTATATACCTTACGAAATAGTTGAGCGCATGATACAGTTATTTTGGAGATTACAAAATTAAAGACATAAGGAGTATAGACAGATGAAAAAAAGACTTAACAAAAAAATTACATGTATGATCCTAATTGTATTACTGCTTGGAATGGGAGTGGTCCCGTTCAAATCGGTAGTGGCAATGAAAAGCACCGAGGCTATTGAAATAGCAAAAGAAATAAAAAGAATAAAAGAGCAGCGAATAAAAGATGCTAAGACAGCAACAATCATAAAATTTGATATTGACGATAAAGCAGCAATGGAAGAAGATGAACAATATATTAAGTCATTGGAGAATAGGTTAGAAGTAGTTAAAACTGGTGATAACGCCGAATCCTCTATAATAGATGGCATTTTAGGAGTAGAGAAAGTTAAAGCAGCGTATAATCAAACTGTATATCAAAATAATTCAAAGTATATTATTAAGAACTTACCTGTAGATAACGCAATTCAAAAAACATATGTGGGGAGCACATTTATCTATGTGCTACAGAGGGTTGGAAACGATATTTATTTTTCGAGATATTATAAAACAACAGGTGAACCCACTGATATAGAGACAAAAGATGGAATTTTTAATGGCAGAAGTAAATTTATGTTACTAAGGGGCTTTGGTCATCCGCAAAGTTTAGAGTGGTTTAGTTATAACAATAAAGCATATTTTTGGATTTGTTGTGGAGGAAAGAATTTTGGGAATGCTAGCAATCCCGTTTATTGGTCCACTGAAATCGCAAGAATCCAATATACTGTTGGTGCGACAGTAAATTCATCTGCATGTAATAGATTGATAAATGTAGAGTATGCAGATACGAAAGGTGATGGCACTAATTTCGGAGTATTAAAACGAGTTGACATGGCACTATCTAGTGATAAGAGCGAACTGTGTATCTGGAGTAGGGACACATCAGCTCATGATAGGTTTACTTTTTATAACACATCCAAATTAAACAAGGCGTTAGATGTTAAAAATGCCAGATCATGTAGATCAAAAGATGTAAAAGCAGCGTGTAAATCTTATGCAACCATTAACAATATACCAGGATTAGCTACGCAGTCAGTCCAGGGGATAGAATTAACAAATAACAGTAATGTATATGTGGCTAGTGGTGATAGAAACAATTTAAAACAGATTGTAAAGGTAAATGAGAAGGCTAAACTGCAAGGCAAGAAAAATCTGACTGCCCCTGCAGAATTGTCAGCTGGCAATAGCGAAATAGAAGGTTTGCAAATAAGTGGAGATTATTTGCTTTTCGGTATAGTAGGACTTACTAACTTACAACAACAAGAACAATACATTTATCAAATTAATAAGAGTGCAGTGAAGTAAGAAAGGGAAAATTATGAAGAAGGTAATAATAACTATTTTAGCGATAACATTATTGGTGGCACCTCTCCATTTTGAAATGATTCAAAGCGATAAAGTACATGCACAAGAACCGAAGAATGAAGAGGAAACCACAGATCAAGAAGGTTATTATAAAAAAGATAACTATATTTATAAAATTGAAAATGGTAAGGCTGTAGTTTATGGACAAATAACTCCTGAAGATGTGGTAACAGTACCTGAGAATATAAATGGATATGAGGTGACAAAAATATCTCCAGGAGGATTTATTACATCCAGAGTATTAAATATTCCTAAAACAGTAAAGAGTATATTTGGCTATGTGAGTCCAGGAAATAGTGAGCGATACAGACTTGAGGAAATAAACGTAGATAAAGATAATAAAAATTTCACATCGATAGATGGAGTGTTATATAACAAGGATATTTCTAGGATGTTAATATATCCAACGTTAAGAAAAGCTAAAAAATACATAGAGCCATCCACTGTAATAGCTGGATACTATGATGCCTCAAGAGATTATTCGTACAGTAGATACCTAGAAGACATAACGTTTTCATCTAATAATAATACTCACATAATAGGTTATATGTATAATTGTCCGAGTTTAAAGACAATAAATATACCCGCCAATATAAGAACCACATCACCTGGAGATAAAGAGCAAGGTTCGTGTGAAGCATGTGTAAATTTAGAAAATGTTAATTTTGCTAAGAATAGCAAGGTTGAAAATATTAGCAAATACACATTTTGGGGTTGTACTAGATTGAAGAAAATCAATATTCCTAAAAGTGTAAAGAAAATTAGTGGAGCAGCATTTTTCAATTGTTCATCGCTCAGCAAAGTTACGCTTCATAAAGGCTTAAAAACAATTGGTGATACTGCATTTTGCAATTGTATAAAGCTAAAGACAATTAAAATACCAAAGACTGTGACTAGTATAGGTATGAACGCATTTGAGCGTTGTAAAAAGCTTAAGACTGTAAAACTAAAAAAAGGCTTAAAGACGATAAAAAGATATGCATTTTATAAATGCAAATCATTAAAAAAGATTACTTTGCCTAAAGGGTTAAAGGAAATAGGAAAATATGCCTTTAGAAAAACGAAAATCAAAAAAGTAAAAATACCTAAGAGTGTAAAGAAACTTACTAAAAAAGCATTCAATAAGGGATGTAAAATAAAGAAAAAATAATAAGAGTAGTTTAAGACTTGAAAATAAGAAAAAAGCTAATCTTTGAACAAAGGTTAATTATTTCTAGAAAACAGTGACTAAAGGGTCACTGTTTTTTTGTGTTCTTTAATAATGATAATACAACATAAAATAGTAAAAATATAGCGTTGTATTACGAGCGAGTGACCTTTGATAAAAAAGTTGAATTTTTTTTGAAAATTTTGTTGACACCCAAAAATCGAAGTGGTATCATTCGTCTTACCATAAACGCAACGGATTGCATAAGTGATGTGATATCAAGTAAATGTTACATATTATGAAGTACAAAATTGTTGCAATCGTTCTGTTCAAGATACCTTTAGAGATGTTGTGATTATGGAATAGTGAGGAAAGGGGGTACAGGACCAATGGATGTATTTCTACAAGAACATGGCAAAACAATTTTTATTGCCGTATGTATTTTACTTCTAGTAGGTGTAGCTTATGTAGTTGGCCCAATTATTGCTGATGCAGTTGAAGGCGTAGTAAATAGCTACTCAAGCTCAGTTTCATACGATACTGTAGCAGGAAAGATTCACTAAGAAGTAAGCAGGGTCAGGAGAAGAAAGTATGAGAAAACTTACATTGCCAAATAGGGCATTTGGAAATCTATTAGAGTATATTTTGGATGATAATATCACGGATATAAATTGGAGCCAGGGGTTATGGGTTAATCACCTTGAAAAGGGTAGGTATAAAATAGATGGCTTTCTGTTGGATGAAAGTTTTATTCAACAATTTTATACAAAAATCAGTAACCTTATGAATGTACAATTTAATGTCAATAATCCGCTATTAGAAGCTGAGACTGATAATCTAAGAATATCAATTTTACATGATTCGGTTACGAATACTGGTATATCCATTAGTATTAGGAAGACTCCCGCAGTAAGACGCATCAACAGGGACAGTATGATAAACGATAATTACTGCAGTGAGGATATAGATACTTTTATGGAAAATGCGATTAAGGCTCATTGCACTGTAGTCGTAGGGGGATTGCCAGGGGTAGGAAAAACGGAGTATGTCAAATACCTCACGAATTATATACCTCCTTATGAACGAGTATATACGATAGAGGATAATTTAGAATTAAGATATTCGGCTATTAACCCAGGAAAAGATTGTGTAGAAATAAAAATAAGTGATAGTTTCGGCTATTCGGATGCTTTGAAGGCTAGTAAGAGACAGTTACCTACATGGGTCTTGTTGGCGGAGGCTAGAGGAGAGGAAGTTAAATATTTGTTGGAGAATATTTCGGCAGGAGTATCTTGTCTGACTACACTCCATTTAGATGATTCCAGCAAGACTCCTGACCGACTGCGAAATATGGGGCAAGCCATAAATGAAAACGATGTTTACTCCTTCATAAACTTAGTTGTTCAGTTGGAATCAGTAGTGAAAGAAGGAGAAAAGATCACGCGAAGAATATCGCAAGTGATGTGCTTGTCTAGAAATGAAGAGAAAAATGAAAAAATAATGATATATGAAGATGGAAAAATTTTGACAAAGGATTTGCCGGAGGATTTGCTTAGAAAGTTTAAACTGGCAGGAATTAATAATCCGTTTGTGAAAAGTGAAAACTAAAACCATTTGCGGGGGAGAAAATTTTGAAAAGAAAAGTTTTAGGGCTGATTAAAGATTCAGCGAAAGTATTGTTAATAATATTAGGTATTTGTCTAGCATACAGACTAAATATTATTTCCATTATTTTATGTATGTGTGCGGGCGTCATGTTTAATTACTTTTATCAAAGGGAGGAGTTAAAACGAAAAAGACTGTTCGAGCGCTTCAAAGATGCAGTCATGTATATGGAGCAGATGATCTATTCATTTAAGAAGCAGCCAAAGATTAGACTGGCTTTGCAGGATGCCCAAAAGATTGGGTCTAGCGAAGTGAAGGAATTGCTAGAAGAAGTGATTGTAAATATAGACACAAAGGAATCGGAATATATTTACGAAGAATCGCTTAGTTTAATTGAAAAAGAGTACAAGTGTAAAAGAATTAAGTCTCTTCATAAGTTTTTGATAAAGATAGAAGAACACGGAGGAGAGTATGACGACTATATAGACATCCTACTCAAAGATATAAAAGACTGGAATGATAGAACGCTTTTGTTTATTAAAAATGTTGAACGTGTAAAACGAAATGTTTTGATTTCAGTTTTTTCAACAGTAATTACTTGTGGCTTTATGGCATACATAGTTCCTTCGGAGTATAGCTACACGCCAAATATTGTTTATCAGATAGCCTCCACCATAATGCTTCTTATGATGATGGGTTCATATTTGCTCATTGTTAAGAAAATGAATTTTGATTGGTTGAGAGAAGAACAGACGCTAAACAATAATCAAGTAATGCGATATTACAATTTGGTGGAAAAAGGATATGAAGATTACGACTCACTTAGCTGGAGTGAAAAACTCTCGTACAAAAGTGCTAAGAGGAGGATGGAGAAGGAACTATCAAAGTATTTTCCTGATTGGATTAGAGAAGTGGCAATCAATTTGCAAAATGATACTGTGCAATCAGCCATTGAAAACTCATACGAGAATTCTCCGTTCATCCTGCAAAGACCTATCAGAAAATTACTATTAGATTTTGAAAAGTACCCAGTTGGAATTGAACCGTATGACAATTTGTTGAAAGAATTTGACTTGGACGAAATTAAGTCTTCGATGAAGATGTTCTATTCCATTAATGAATTGGGCAAAGAACAATCAGACCAACAGATTAATTCGATTTTAGATAGGAACAACAAGTTGGCTGGTCATGCGGAGGAGATGAAAAACCAAGATCAGATAGGAGCAGCATCTATGTTAGCTACTGTGCCTATGGTAGTGGGAATAGTAAAGATAATGATAGATATGGTTTTGATGATTATGGTGTTTACAACATCTATTGGAAATGCCATCAATTAGTAGAAGGAGGTAAAGTATGAAAATATTAACTTCAGAATTAGGGCAGTGTATAGTGTTTGGAATTATTTTTGTTTGTTTGACGGCAGCATTTTATCAAGTGTTGAATGTTGTGACGGGATAGAAAGGAGAAGAGTATGGAACAGTTTATTTTAGAACATGGTGGAACAATGTTGAGTGGAATAGTTGCAATTATGACGGTTGTAATAATGTTTTTAGTTATTCAAGTGATGGGAAATATGGATTTAAGTTCTATTGGGATGTTACTCGGATAACAGAAAGGGGGATTAAATGAGTTTATTGTTAGGAGAACACGGAGAAGCCATTTTGTATGGTGTGGTTGGTGTTATGTTAGTTTGTTTGATTTGCCTTGTGTGTAACGGAAAGTGGAAACATATCTCACCAAGCTACAAAACAGAGTTGAGTCCTTCCAACAAAGAGTTCGCAAATAGTGTACAGGATAAATACCCAACAATTGAGAGTGACGATGTAATATATGCAGACTACAAAGATACAAATTTTGTATTCGAAGATTATGTAAAAGCCAAAGATTACACAGGTAAAGATATAACGGATGATTTAAAGGTCTTTGGCCAGGTCGACGTTTTGAGAAAAAGTATTTATAGGATGAAATGTGTTGTGCGTTCCAACAATTTGGTG
This sequence comes from uncultured Lachnospiraceae bacterium, assembly GCA_902793045.1. Lineage (GTDB taxonomy): Bacteria > Bacillota > Clostridia > Lachnospirales > Lachnospiraceae > Eubacterium_G. The sequence goes on along the minus strand of CADBBS010000020.1, from coordinate 2,261 downwards.
TGCACAAAGTATGTAAATGTAGTAGTTGAGTGAAACTGCTATAGATGATGGGTGGTGAAAAGTATGAAGATAGCTATAGAAGTTTTTTCAATAGTGATAGCAATTACTTTGGCGTGCGTGCTGTTTACTTCAATCATTAGTAGCAATAATCAAAACTGCTATGCGAGGGATTACTACAATGTAGTGGTGAATCGAATTGAAGACAGCAACTACAACGACCAAGTAATAAACGAGTGTAAAAGTGATGCAGAAAGTAAAGGTTATGATTTGAGTGTAGAGGATGTGACTGTATACGAAGATCAACCTAGCAAATACGTAACGCTTACTTACTATGTCAGTCTTCCAGTTTTTAGTTTATTTGGAACTGACTATTCAAAGCAAGCAGTTATAGAGGGGTACGCGAGATGAAAAAAATATTAATCATGTTTATGTTCACGCTATTTATAGCGTGTGTTTATAAAAAAGATGTAAAGGCGTTGTCTGGAAGTGGAACGTCTGCTAGTCCATATATAGTGACAAAAGGTAGTGAACTAAAAGAAGCCTTGTCCAAAGGAACTACCTCGTGGAAGTATATTGCCGTGACAGATGTTACAGCTATTACTGAAACTATTAATGTAGAAAAAGGAAAGTTTAGGATTTATGCAAGTGGTGGAAATCAAACAATAAGACGTTCTCAAAGTATGAGTGCCACTGTTAATTCTTCTTCCAAACCACTTAGGTGCATAAAACTATCTGGCACTACAGAAATTGTGTGGGGTTATGCACAAACTTCGTACAAACTTACTTTAAATGGATCTAAGAATTTTTTCACAGACAGTAGGCAGTGCAATGAATTTTTTTACGTGGATACAAATGCCACACTGACTATTGGGACAAATTGTATTTTGACCAATGCAAAGAACACGATGAACACAAATGAGGCTGCGCCTATAAGGTCGTACGGAGCCACGCTTGTTTACGGAGAAATATCAAACTGTGAAGGAAACAACGGTGGAGCTATAAAGTGCATAAGTGGTTCCGTTTCCGTTTATAACGGAGCAAAGATTCACGGGTGCAAGTCCGGGACCGAGGGTGGAGCCTTATATGGAAAAGATTTCTCAAACATAGTCATGTATGCTGGTTCCATTTACAGCAACCAAGCTGCCGAGGAAGGTGGAGGAATATTTTCTACCGAAGGTAATGTGGTTATAGAGGGCGGAAGCATTAATAATAACACTGCAGGTAAAACAGGAGGTGGAGTCTTTGTTGGAAACGAAGGTTCTCTGTCTTTTGGAAAAAATGGCTCTGGTCCTACAGTCTCAGGAAACTACGCCAAAAACAGTGGTGGAGGAGTTAGATGTAACGGTGGAACAGATGTGTCTGGTGGATTAAGTACCTTTGACGGGGGAACAATTACTGGGAACAAAACAGATGTATCTGGTGGTGGGATTTCTATTGGAAAGCCTAGTAGTGGCAGATATTCCAAAATCATTATTTCCAATATGAAGATTACAAATAATACTGCTGGAAATTACGGAGGTGGTATTTGTTTTTCTGAAGGCGTAAAAGGAAAGAATTCAGATGAAGTAAAAATTACAAAGACTACTTTGTCGGGGAATAAAGCGACTACTGGTGGTGGAGGAATCCATATAAACACTGTGGTGCAAATAACAGAGTCATATATTAGGAGCAACGATAGCAATATTGGTGGTGGAATAAGCATAGCAAGCACTGGAAAAGTTATGATGCCTAGCAGTGTGATAGAGAATAATACTGCTTCCAAAGGAGAAGGGGTTTATCAAAATGGATTGCTTGAACTTTCCAATGTTGGATATGTAAATGCTAATAATACTGTGTATTTACCGAAGGGAAAACACATAGATATTACAGGGATGATAATGGTATCAAATATTCTGGTTTCATATATTGATTCAGAAGTTAAAACTAAAGGAACAATATTGGTTGATGTATGCTACGGTCGAATGAATGCTGAAGATGAATTGTACTACGAAGGATCTGGTGATGAGGAAGCAAATGGGGAAGATGTAACTAAAAAGTTTGCTGCAAAGGGTGGCTATACACTCCGACCAACAAATAAAAACACTTCGTTTGATTCCTCTAGATATATCATTATTAGTGAAAGGTATGAGGTCAAATACGACGGAAATTCACTAGATGAAGTGGCCAATCTTCCGAAAGACGGAATCGCTTTTTGGAGTGAGAAGTACAAAGTTAGCGATAATATTGTTAGCCGCATTGGGTTTGTCTTGAACATAAATAAG
>CADBBS010000019.1 GCA_902793045.1 uncultured Lachnospiraceae bacterium | reverse complement strand
ACATTTTCCTGCATGTTGGATGCATTCGACATCTTTCTCTCAACCGTCTCAAAGCCCTGTTCATCTAGCCAATTTAGTTGTCCATTTACTGAGTTTCCTAAATCATCATCTGATTCTATTAGAGCAAACGCAATAAATCTAACATTCCTATCTGCTGTCACACTACTATCTAACTGACGCACAGATCCAGAGCATAGGTTTCTTGGATTCTTATACTTTGAATCCGCATCCTCTATAGTCTTATTTATCTCTTCAAAGTCGCTATACTTAATTACAGCCTCGCCTCGAAGAACCAATCTTCCTTTATATGGAATAGAAACTGGCACATTCTTAAAAGTTTTGGCATTAGCAGTTACTACTTCGCCCACTGTACCGTTGCCTCTAGTTACAGCCTTCTCCAAAGTACCATTGTTATATGTAAGAACAATTGTTAGTCCATCCAACTTCCAAGAAAGCACGGCTTCTTTGTCGCCGACAAAGGAAACTAACTCATCCACTTCTTTAGTCTTATCCAAACTTAGCATTGGTGATGCATGCTTTTCCTTTGGAAGTTCACTTAATACTTCATAACCTACATTTACAGTTGGACTGTTGGCTAGAACTATGCCTGTCTCTTTTTCAAGGCTCACTAATTCATCGTAAAGCTGATCGTACTCAAAGTTTGTCATAATTTCTTTGGCATCTTGGTAGTACGCTTTACTTGCCTTGTTTAGTATTTCGACTAATTCTTTTATCCTTTTACTTTTGTCCATCTGTATCTCCATTTGAATCTTTAATTTGATTCAATAATTCTTCCACTTCTATATCGGTTAGGTTTCTATACTTGCCCATTCCTAAAGTGCCTAGTTCAATATTCATTATTCGTACACGCTGAAGTTTTGTCACGTTATATCCTAGTGCTTTACACATACGTCTAATCTGTCTATTTAGCCCCTGCGTCAAAACAATATTAAACTCATGTTTTTTTGTCTTTTTAACTTCGCAAGGTCTAGTCTTTACTCCATCGAGTATTGTAACTCCACTAGACATAGCCTCAATAAACTCACCAGTTATCTCTTTGTCTACAGTCACCACATATTCTTTCTCGTGATAGTTTGATGCTTTAAGTATTCCGTTTACTATCGAACCATCATTTGTAAGAAGAATTAAACCTCTTGAGTTTTTATCTAAACGACCTATTGGATAAATTCTTTTTCCATATCCAATGTAGTCGATAATGTTATCTGGATTACTTTTTTGTGCAGTGCACTCCACACCTTCTGGCTTATTAAAAGCGATGATAATTTGCTCTTCCTCTCTAGAGACTTCTTTACCCTTAACTTTTACTACATCAGTATCAGTTACTTTGTCGCCCAAGACTGCTATGCGATCATTGATAGTAATCTCGCCAGCCTCCGTCAACCTGTCAGCCTCTCTTCTGGAGCAAACTCCAGCATCGCTTAAAAATTTATTTAGCCTTATTTCTTTTACTTCGCTTTTATCTTTTAATCTCATCTCTGCCTCCCGACAGTAATTCTTATAAAAAAGGTGCCAGATATCCTCTGGCACCAATAAATTCTTATTTCTTTTTAGTTGGAGCTTGTGTAGCTTTTTGACTACTTGCTTTAAGCTTATTAATAAAGTCCTTCAAATATCTATCTGATTCACAAGCTTCGTTTAACTCTTTCTCTACATCATTTTTCAATGCCACTACATCATCATCTTTAGATACTTCAGCAATATACTTTGCTATATCACTGTTACTCTTAATACCGTTATGAACATAAACATTACCTGTCTTTGAATCCACAATAACATATAAAGTCTGCAACGATGGAGCTGCTGTAGCAATATTCTTAAACTTAGTTTGAGAGTATGCATAAACTACATATGTATTTGGCTTCAAACCGTTCTTTGTGTAACACTCAATGTCAGAGTAAGAAACGATGTAATCCTTATATCCAATCTCGCTCTCATCAATAGCACCCATGTTATCAACATAACGAGCTAACTCCTGGTGACGTTTAGCAGGATCCTTTATAAGGAATGCTCTCAAATAGTGCGAAACCACATCCGAAATTTCTGGATATTTCTCGTCCTGCAAAGCATTTTCAGATGCTTCACGAGTTGAGTTGCTGTTAGATTTACCAACAAAATGCACTATCATAAAAATAACGCAACCTACTAGCACTAATGCAACAATGGCTGCAATTACCATATCAATACGAATCTTCGATTTTTTCTTTTTTCTTCTTGGTTTTTCAACATCTGGAAGAATCTTCGCTTCTGGCTCGCTCTCTACTTCTTTAAGCAGCGCTTCCAATTCCTCACTAGATAGTTTTCTTTCTTGATTATCCATAGGTTTCTCCCTTAAATTAATCCCTACTATAATAACAAAAAAAGGGTCAAAATTCAACAAATTGGGCTTCTTGATAATCGCATATTTTTACGATAAAATTGTGTCAATTGTACCTGTAGTCTAATGGATAGAACGTCGGCCTCCGGAGCCGGAAATACAGGTTCAACTCCTGTCAGGTACATAAAAGTAGACACATATGTGTCTACTTTTTTATACTTCTTCTATTACTACCTCATCCAATTTTCTACTGTATGAGTAAATCTTGTTGGACAATATCTCTACACTATCCAAACTGTTTTTATTAACATCATTTAGTATTTCATTTAATCTTTTGGCGCTGCCACTTTTCTTTGGAACCAAAAGCACTTCATGAATAGAACTTGGAATAATAAATAGATCCAATCCCTTTTCCTCGGCAAAGTCCTTTAATACATTTGGATACATCATACAGACTGCACCATTTGTCTTAATATCGTTTGTCAGAATAAACATTTCCATCGGTTTTTGTCTCTCGACTTTATCTATCTCTTCATTAACCATCTCTTCCACTTCTTCTTTGGTCTTTCCACCGTATTCCATATCTTCCGCTAATATGTCAGTACTTCCTGTAATTCTCTCAATAATCATATCCTTTATGACATCTTTCATTCTAAGAATCTCAGGTTTTCTTTTCTCCAAAGTGTTAGCGTAGGCCTTTTTATATAATTCCTCTTCGTTTATCCCCCAGTGTTTTAAGTGGTCATTATGTATCAATACTGTAGCCGAACACTCATCCGATGAAACAGCAACATAATATACAATCCCCAAATCTAAATATGCTCTCCACGGAACATCTTTAAGTAATTTTTCATTCATTTCCTGATTAACTAGTTTGAGAAAAATTTGATCTTGTACTTTGTCGTAGTCTGTAAAATCTTCAATATCTATTTCATCTTGAAAACGCGCCAATCCCCTTTTGTACGTTTCAATGATTTCTTCGCAAATATCATCTAACAATCTTCCCTCTCTGTAATCCTCGTAAAACTCACTCAAGTATATAGTGGGAGTTGCTTTCTCATCTTTTACCACAAAGCTAAGCGCTTTTCTTCTTACACCGTTATTTTTAACTACATTTCTAACAGTAACTATACATCCAGGAATATCCTCCTGAATCAAATCCTCTACTCTCTCACGGACATCCTCCGTAAAATCTTCATAATACATATTTCTCGACTCAAAGCCATATGCAACTTATGATATATACCGACTTACACATTGTACTATGTTACAATTTCATTTTCAAGGTTTTTTGTGCAGTTTTCACTCATATTTTGCTTCGCAAAATATTTCGTGTCGCGCGAGCGCGAAATACAGAAAAATAAAAAAATGGATGAAAGTAAACTTTCATCCATTCCTTTATTTTTCTGTGCAACTGCACTTTTTAACGCGCATTTTGTCTACGTATCATATCACGCTTCCTTAGTGTAGGATCAAGAATCTTCTTTCTAATTCTCAAATTCTCTGGAGTAATTTCTAGAAGTTCGTCTGTATCTATAAACTCTAAAGCCTGCTCAAGGCTTAACTCTTTCTTCGGAGTAAGTCTTAGCGCTTCATCCGAGCTAGATGTTCTAGTATTTGTAAGATGCTTTGTCTTACAAACATTAATCTCAATATCTTCTGCTCTTCCAGTCTCTCCTACTACCATGCCGGCGTATACTTTTTCGCCCACGCCTATAAATAATGTTCCACGCTCCTGCGCATTGAACAAACCATATGTAATAGCCTCGCCATTTTCAAAAGCGATAAGCGAACCTTGTTTTCTATATGTAATGTCACCTTTGTATGGACCGTAACCGTCAAAGATAGTATTCATAATACCATTACCCTTTGTATCGGTCATAAACTGTCCGCGGTAACCAACTAGTCCTCTTGAAGGAATAGCAAACTCTAATCTCGAGTAACCACCTTGTCCAGCAGTCATTCCTTTAAGTTCACCTTTTCTCTGACTAAGTTTTTCAATGATAGAACCACTAAACTCTTCTGGCACATCGATAAAGCATCTCTCCATAGGCTCTAGTTTTTGTCCATCTTCTTCTTTATAGATAACCTCTGCCTTACTTACAGCAAACTCGTATCCCTCACGTCTCATATTCTCAATCAAAACTGAAAGGTGAAGTTCACCACGTCCTGAAACTTTAAATGCGTCTGTACCTTCAGTCTCTTCCACTCGAAGAGATACGTCAGTGTTCAACTCCTTAAACAAACGGTCTCTCAAATGTCTTGAAGTAACAAACTTTCCTTCTTGACCTGCTAAAGGACTGTCATTAACCATAAATGTCATAGATATAGTAGGCTCAGAAATCTTCTGGAATGCAATTGGCTTTGGCGCATCCACATCGCAGATAGTATCTCCAATATGAAGATCTGCAATACCAGAAATAGCAACAATATCACCCACAGTGGCTTCCTGTACTTCTTCTTTTTCTAGACCTTCAAAGACCTGTAATTTTGTAATCTTTACTTTTTCATTCTTATCTTTTTCATGATGGTTAACCAATAACGCATCCTGGTTCAAACGCAAAGTTCCGTTATCAATCTTACCAACACCAATTCTTCCTACATATTCATTGTAGTCGATTGTACTGATAAGCATCTGCAAATCAGCCTCAGGGTCACCCTCTGGAGCTGGAATGTAATCGATAATAGTTTCAAACAACGCCTTCATGTCACCAGTTTTTTCGTCTGGATCCATAGCCGCATAACCTTGTTTTGCAGAAGCATAAACAAATGGACACTCTAGCTGACTCTCGTTTGCATCTAGATCAATCAAAAGTTCTAGCACTTCGTCCACTACTTCTTCACATCTTGCTTCAGGTCTGTCAATCTTGTTTACGCAAACAATAACTGGAAGTTCTAACTCAAGCGCCTTCTTCAAAACAAATCTAGTCTGTGGCATAGCGCCTTCAAAAGCATCCACCACTAAAACTACACCGTTTACCATTTTAAGAACACGCTCAACTTCTCCACCAAAATCCGCGTGACCTGGTGTATCGATAATATTAATCTTTGTATCCTTATATGAAACAGCAGTGTTTTTAGAAAGGATTGTGATTCCACGTTCTCTCTCAAGATCATTTGAGTCCATTACTCGCTCAGCCACTTCTTGATTCTCTCTAAATACACCGCTCTGCTTTAATAGCTCGTCCACCAAAGTAGTTTTACCGTGGTCGACATGTGCAATTATTGCAATATTTCTAATATCTTCTCTAACCATTTAAATCTGCCTTCTCTCTATATTCACAGTCTGTTATATTTTCGAACTTTGCTTTTCCGCTAGTTGCATCAACTACGCTAGTCTTAAACTTTTCAAAGTCGGCTTTTTTCATTCGAATTTTAAGTGTGACTCCGTCTGTGTATTCTTCTTCGGCGTCACCAACGCCAAATTGTACCATATTATACTTTATTTTTCCAATACTTTCATAATCCACGGACAGTTCAAATGAAACACCGTCAGACACTTGCATAACTTCAGCATCATTCAAGCCTTCCACTGCGGCCTGTCCATATGCACGAATTAATCCGCCAGTACCTAGAAGTGTTCCGCCAAAGTACCTTGTAACAAGTATCAAAGTATTGTGAACATCTTTATTCAAAAGCACCTCCAAAATAGGTTTGCCCGCTGTGCCCTGTGGTTCTCCGTCGTCAGAGAATCTTTGCACTTCATTATTTGCACCCACACAAAAGGCATAACAATTATGCCTAGCATCCCAATATTCTTTCTTAAGACTCTCTATGATTTGAAGAGCTTCCTCTTCGGTCTCTATAGGAATAACATGGGCAATAAACCTAGACTTTTTCTCGACTACTTCACCGGTGCCTTTTTCACTTGTAATAAAGTATTCTTTCATATCAAACCTCACGCCCTACTATAACACACTTTATATAGTTTACAAAACACATTTATATCACTATCTATAGCGTTAAAACACACTTTTTTCACTTTATAAAACTATACTTATTTGATATAATACGAAAAGCGGAGGAAAGCTATGAATTTCGGATACAAAGAGACCATAAAGAAGCAGGAAGACCTCGTTTCTATTAAGAACAAGGTCATCTCAAAATCTAAAATGACATTCATTAAAGTATGTCTGTTTATCGTATTTTTATTTGTCGCGACCGGCATTTTCCTAGGACTAGGAGTCGTTCACGGCATTATTAAAAGTGCGCCAAATATTGATAATGTTTCTGTTCTTCCATCTTCATACTCTTCCACTGTTTACGATACTAAAGAGAAAAAAATAGCTAAGCTTATCACCACTGGTTCTAACAGAATCCGTGTTAATTTAGATGATGTACCTGAATATATGCAACAAGCTGTTATTGACACTGAGGACGTTCGTTTCTACGATCATAACGGTATCGATATTTATGGTATTGGTCGTGCGGCTGTTATCGCACTAACTACACAGAACGCATCTGAAGGTGCTAGTACACTTACTCAGCAGGTACTAAAGAACAATGTATTTACGGACTGGACAAAGGAATCTTCGTTCCTTGCTTCTATGAAGAGAAAGATTCAAGAGCAATACTTAGCAGTTCAGTTGGAACAAAAAACAGATAAGAAAACTATTCTAGAAAACTATTTAAATAGTATTAACTTAGGTTCAAACACATTGGGTGTTCAGGCAGCTTCACAGAGATACTTTAACAAGAGCGTAAACAAACTTACTCTTTCAGAAGCTACTGTTATTGCAGGCATCACTCAGAACCCTACTAACTACAATCCAATTTTACATCCAAAACTAAACGGCAAAAGACGTAAAAAAATATTAAGAAATATGCTTAAACAAAAACACATCACTCAAGCTCAGTATGATGAGGCTTTGAAAGATGATGTTTATAAACGCATACAAAAAGTTAATACAAAACTAACAAAGAAAAACACAAATAATGTTTATTCATACTTTGTAGATGAAGTTATAAAGCAAGTTATGGAAGATTTGCAAAACCAAAAGGGTTACACTTATACTCAAGCGTACAATGCAGTTTATAGTGGCGGTTTGAAGATTTACTCCACACAAGATTCAAAGATCCAAAAGATTTGTAATGAGGAAATGTCAGACTCTAGCAACTATCCATATCACACATCCTACTCTTTCAACTGGGCATGGACTGTACAAAATCCAGACGGAACTGTTGATAACTACAGCGAAAGCGACATCGAGGAATGGCACAGAAAAGTAAAGAAAGAAAAGGATTTCAATTTAATTTGGAGTTCACAACAAGGATGCAGAGACTGCGTCAAACAGTATAAAAAACATTTGATGAAGAAATACTACAAGAACGGCATTAAGGAGTCCGACGGTTATACACAATTCGAAAGTCTCAACTTCACTCCTCAACCACAGGCTTCATTCACAGTAATGGATCAGTATTCAGGATATGTGAAAGCAATTGTAGGTGGACGTGGTAAAAAGACTGCTAGTTTGTCTTTGAACCGTGCATCAGACTCTACTAGACAGCCAGGTTCTTGTTTCAAGATTTTATCTACATATGCTCCTGCTATTGATACTATGGGATACACGCTCGCTACAAAGATTGTAGATTCACCATTTAAGTATGCAACAGGACGTCCAGTTAAGAACTGGTACAGTGGATACAGAGGAACAGTTACAGTTCGCAAAGCAATCGCTCAATCTATGAACGTTTGCGCAGTTAAAACTTTGACTGAAATCACTCCTCAACTTGGATATGATTATGTATGTAACTTCGGTATAACTACTCTAGTGGAGGGTCAGGACAACAGACAGCCACTTGCGCTTGGTGGTATCACAAGAGGTGTTAAAAACTTAGAAATGACAGGTGCTTATGCCACTATTGCCAACGACGGTGTTTATACAAGACCTGCATTCTACACAAAGGTAGTTGATAGTTCAGGAAACGTACTTCTTGATAACACAAAACCTATTACTCATACTGTACTTAAATCTTCTACAGCTACACTTCTAACACAGGGAATGACAAGTGTTATTACTGAAGGTACTGGTAGAGCTTGTAAATTAAACGATATGCCTGTATCAGGAAAAACAGGTACTACTTCTAGTTCATACGATTTGTGGTTTAGCGGATTCACTCCATACCTTACTGCTTCTATTTGGACTGGATACGATGAGAATAAAGAATTGGCCGGAGATCAGGCTTATCACGAAAGACTCTGGGCTAAGATAATGAATAGAATTAACGAAGCCAAGAAATACAAAGAAAAGAAATTTAAGATTTCTAAAGACGTTAAGAAATACTACGGCGGTGGTGCAAACGGAGAATACTTCGCCAAAGGAACAGAGCCAGATGGTTCTCACGAGGAAGGCGAAACTGAGTCATATGACTATGATTACGATTATGATTACAACAGTAACCGCACCACTACAAAGAGCCAAAAAGCTACTCAAAAAACTACAGTAGCACCAACTAAGAAAACTGCTGAAACGAATGCTGTAGCACCAACAAAAAAACAGCAACAACCTCAGCAGACGCAAAGAAATCACTGGAATAATTAATCAATAATCTATTTAATCAATACAAAAGAAACACGATAGGTTCTCACTTAAAATTGTTCGATACCTATCGTGTTTCTTTTTTACTTTAAATTTCTTATTAATTATTCCAACGTTTTCTTAAAAGATGAGCTGCTGCTTTCGGTTGTCTATTTCTAGTGAAAACGCCTTTTTTATTTCCATCTACTCTATTAAGTCCCTGCTTTGTTTGGAAATCACAATACGCCCAAACATGCTCACCTATCATAAAGTCTAATTTATCAAAAGTCTTATGGAACTCATCCAAATAATCACACTGGAATTCCTCTGTAAACGCAACCGCCGGCAATTTATGATAACCAGCTATTGTGTCCGCTCCATACTCACTCATAATGATTGGCTTATGGTATTTATCATACCACTTATTCATCTCAAGTTCTAACTGTTGTCCTATTACTTCTATATGAGAGTGATCTGTATACCAAGCATAATATCTATTCACACAAATCACATCCACCCACTGGCTTACTTTGTCGCCCTCTGGTCCTGTTGTGTGAACTATTGTAATAGGTCTAGTGTCATCCAAAGATCTCATAGTCTTTGCGACCTCTTCAAAGTAAGGCACTGCTCCCTCTTCATGAGTAGCTGCCTCATTAGCGATAGACCACATCACAACAGACGGGTGGTTTTTATCACGCTCATACATCTCTTTTAACATGTCAAGGTGATGCTTTAATGTGTTATCGTTCACTCTGTCTCCGCCAAAGACGCTCTTTCCATCCCAAAAGCACATTCCAACTGCAGGGACTTCGTCTATCACTACAAATCCCTCTCTGTCAGCTAGTTTCATATGCTCCTCTGAATATGGATAATGCGATGTTCTAAACGAATTAGCACCTATCCATTTAAGCATATTGAAATCTCTGACATTTAGTGCTTCATCTAGGCCTTTGCCGTGGATGTCACTATCCTCATGTCTTCCAAATCCTTTGAAATAGAAAGCTTTTCCGTTAATTAAAAACTCTTTATCAGTAACTTCTATTTCTCTAAAACCAAACTCTTCAGTATAAGTATCCTCTTCGCCCTCTACTTTTAATTTATATAAGTATGCTGCGCCAGGATTCCAAAGAGTTGGATTATCAACCTTTAGCTCTACCACATACATCTCATCGTCTTTTTTGTGGTCGCTTTCCACTGCTGCTTTGTCTATCTCTTCTGTTGATGCAACTACATTTCCATCCTCATCTATTACGCTTATCTTCTTTATAATATCAGTAGCAAAAACAAACGCTTCTACCTTGCCATCATTGTCAGTTCTAATAACAATGTCGTCTATATAATTCTTTGGCGTGGTATATAGTTTGACCGGTCTATGAATACCCGAGTAATTGTAAAAGTCAAAGTAAGTCTCTTGATAATGATATCCATCCGGATGCTTTTCATCATCTTCAGTTATCACTTCACCGCAAGGAATGCACGTCCAATCAAGGACATTGCTTAGCGCAACAGTAAGTCTATGCTCTTCCAAATCGGACTTTTCTACTAGCTCCGTGATGTCCGCTTCAAAGGGAGTAAATCCTCCCTTATGATGAACAACTTCTACTCCATCAACATACACAACTGCATGATGTGTAGCACTTCCAAAACGAAGTACTATTCTTTTACCTTCCCAGCTATTCGGAACATTAAACTTTCTTTCATACCAGACATTACCTACATGCTCTTTGCTCTCTTGATCTGTAAAAAGATCATTATAGCTGGCAGGCACCGCCATTGGCACAGTACCAGTAAGCGGTTTTTCATACCACTTTTCCTCTATACCAACATTGTCAGTATCAATCTTAAAATTCCAAATGCCATTTAGGTTTTTAACTTCTCTTACTTTGTTTTCAATTGGATATAACATCGCTTTCCTCCGCTCAAAAAACTCTAGTTTTATATTATCAAAAATATAAACAATTACAATAAAAAAAGCCGAAACCCGTATAGGATTTCGGCTTTATATGATTTATTTTATCTTAGATACTTTCACTTTGCTCCATGCGCCAAATACTTTTATTTTTTCATCTAATATGTAGGCTCTAGCTTTAACATACAACTTCTTTTTGCCCTTAAACTTTTTAGACTTAATACTAAACTTAGTCTTTTTAACATATTTAGTTACTAAAACTTTGCCTTTCTTTTTCTTAAGAATTTTAACTTGATAGCCCGTAGCATTTTTCACCTTCTTAAGTTTAATTGTTATTTTCTTGGCAGATTTTTTTCTTTTTATCTTTTTAATTACAGTTCTATTTGGTTTTCTTATTTCCTTTCGATATCCGCAATATATACAAGTTCCATTCTTGTATGTATGTGCTTCAACCACATCCGATACTCTTTTGTTGGTTAAAACTGTATAAACCCAATGACCTTTTGCTCCATCTTTTATATATGTATAATAAGATTTTTCTGCAACTGGATACATACTTCTAAACTGTTTAGTATTAAAAACATCTAATCTATCTCTTATATTACTTCCTTTTTTAATATCCAAATCGCTCTTTAAATAATAATCATCACTCAATCCATCTTGCATTGAATCGTAAGTAACATCAATGTTGAAGTATGTCTTGCCACCATCTATTGATACTAAATTCCATGCGTGGGATTTGCTATAAATAATTCTTACAGGAAGTCCTACCCTTTTGCACAAAGCATATACGTATTGCGCATATCCTTTGCAAAGTGCCTTTTTGTAAACTATAGCTCCATAGGCTGACTGTGAGTATATTGAATCAATAGACTCTGTATTAGAATAATCGTATTGAACACTTTGACTTATTAATTTATAAATTATATTAAGTTTTTCAAGAGGCGAAAGTTTATTTGACATCAAGTTATTTTGTTCTACTTTCTTCTCAACAAACTTTCTCACTACTTGTTCTTGTCCAATATTATCTTCGTAATCTATTTTTATGTGCAAATATACTTTTCCATCATTATCAGTAAGTTCTGTTGTAAATTTATTAACTCTTGCTCTTAAATAATCTCCTCCGAACGGATCCCCTTTACTAATTTCCTCCATTAATTCATTAGATAAAAAATCTATATCCGTCTTACTATTACGTAGAAAATCAGCAGCTTTACCTGACGCTCTAACAGAAAAACCTCTCTTTTGTTTTTTCATCTTTATGGTTATATATTTACAAATATCCCTACTGGATGTAAAAACTATATCATCTGCCTCTGGCGAATCTAGATCAACATCACACTGTTCACCTTTTCTATATTGGGCAATATCTTCTTCATCTTCCACTCTAATTTCTATACCTTCTGGTGGTTCTTTTCCATCAACCACATCAATTTTACAACCCTTTTCTTTTGCATACATATATGCAGAAGATCCCAGATAACAGTGAACTGTAGTGGAACCATTAACAGGTATATATTTTAAGTAATCTGTAATCCACTGATCATTTAAAATTGTAAGATCCGACAAAGCCTTACAAGAACCATTAAACGAATTATTTACTCTCTTTGGCTCTTGTCTACCAAAACTTAGTTTTTTCAAATTAGAACAATTCTGAAATGCATTAACTTTCAAATCTATCGCTCCATCCCCAAAAGTCACTATATTTAATCCAGTACAATTTGCGAATGCCGAATTTCCTATCTCTTTCAAACTTGAAGGAAAATGCATTTCTTCTAATGAGATGCATCCATCAAAAGCCAAAAACGATATACTTTCTAATGAACTAGGAATGTTAATGTTTTTCAACGATGTACAGTCTTTAAATGAATTAGTAATCGTTCTTAACTCATCACTCAAAACTACCTCTTCTAAAGAAATACAACCTGCAAAAGTTGAATATCCTGTATCCTCTTTCAAACTAGAAATATCAGCATACTTTAAAGCACTACACCCCCAAAAGCATGCTGTTCCTATTTTAGTAGTGGCTGAAGGAAGAACAATTTTTTCCAAACTTTTGCAGTTTTGGAAGCAATAACCACCACATAGATTCACATTATCAGTTAATTCTACGTTTTTTAATTTAATACAATCTCTAAATGTAGCGTACCCCACTTCGCAATAGACTGTCTCACTGTCAAACTTTACATTTTTCAAAATCGAACAATCCTCAAATGCCCCGTCACGCAGATACTTTAGCGATGAAGGAAATGACACACTTTCTAAACTATAACAACTTTTAAACGATGAACCATTGAGACTCAAAACTGTATTTGAGAAAGTTATTCTCCATAACTCACCACATCCGGAAAATGCATCGTTTCCAACTTCTGTAATACCTTCTTCTATAACCACTTTCTGAACATCTTCGTAGAATAAAGTAGGCGCATAATCTATTCTTCTATTATACATTGTACCTGTGCCAGAAATAGTAACTGTTTTGTTGTAGCTATCATATGTCAAATAAGCATTTTCTCCACATTGTACTGTTGTTAAATACGGATTACTATCACCTTTAATTATTGTGCTATTAAAAAATAGTGGCATAATAAAAATAATCGCAACAATAATTGCAATCATTCTGTTTACAAATCTATTTAAAAAAAATGTCATCTTTCTGTCCTCCTCTGCATGTCAATATAAGTGTTTTACTGACAATTATTCGTCAACAATGCTCTCATTGTGAGCTCTTCCGCTCTCAGTTTTCTTATATTTCTAATTATAATTTAAATCGTTTAAAAAGCAACAAAAAAGATGGGATTGCTCACAATCCCATCTTAAATGATTTATTAACTATTCTTATACAACGCCCTGCGCAAGCATTGCTCTTGCTCAAGGTTGCTTTATTCATGGGGGTTACAAGCACTAAGTGTATGCCACTTGTAAGCCACTTTCTCCACTGTACTCCATTTAATTCACATTTTTCACTTAACCATTTATTTAACATCCTATCACACTGGGCTTTTATTTTACTTTCACTAATATTTTTTTACTATTCTTACCATTGTGTGCTTTTGCCCAGATATAGCATTTACCCTTTTTTCTAAATTTAACCTTGCCTGTCTTACGATCTACCTTTGCTATTTTCGCATTAGATGAATACCAGCGAATGTATGTTGACAACTTAGGTACAACATCTGCTGTTATCTTCGCTTTAAGCTTCTTGGTTTTACCGACCTTCCCCGTCAATTTTGTCTTGCTTGTTATTACCTTTGTTGCATTACCTAATGTCGCTGGTTTGGCAACTGCCCATACTGGGTAGCTCTTTTTAACAATAATCTTACCCTTGCCGTTTTTCTTTGTCTTTCCTACTACCTTATATCTGTACACTTCTCCAGATGTACTTTTTGGCATTATTATCGTATTTATACACTACATAACTTTTTGCTTTTCTAACTCTGTCCCAGGACAAGAACATATTCTTTCCACTATTAGTAGGGCGCAAATATAAGTTTAGTATTTTGTTCTTCTTTTTATTGCTTATAGACACTGCAGGTGAAACATAAAGTTTATCACCCTTTACTTTTACAGTTACATTATTGTCATAGATGTAATAGTATTTTGTAAGAATTATTATTTTATTCTTTTTATCGGTTAAATCAAAACACACCTTTCCTTTTGCTCCTGTAAGATTGAGTCCAGTTTTTCCGTCTTTAAGAGTCACTGCCCTTGTTGTAATACCACTAACCCACACTTCTCTTTTTAATTGTGGCATATACCCTCCAAAGGAATATTCATCATCTGAAAAGAAAACTTTTGATGCCAAATTCGTATTAACATACATTGTATGTTTACTATCAACAAATTTTTCTACAAAAAAGAGGTCCATTATTGTGCCATCCGTTCTGCTAAAAGTAAAACCTTTGCTTTTTGGTACAATTAACTCCGTTAGTCCTGTATCATCTTCTAAGCGTCCATCATCGTAATCATCCAGTTTATAAATCTTCATATCTCCAATACGATCCTTTTCCGTCCAATAGTGTTCCTTGAAGTCAATATATTTTCCTTCGGAATTTTCTAAATGTAAACCACTCGGGTCTAGAATTAAAAAACGTGATCTATCCGTGGTTGAGGCATCGTTTGTTGACGCAAATAGTATATTCAAACCAAACACAATTATTAAAACATATGTTGTAATACTTTTTATTCTTTTACTCTTCATATCTCTAATTATAAACAAAACATTTTTTATGGCAACAAAAAAGATGGGATTGCTCACAATCCCATCTTAAATGATTTATTAACTATTCTTATACAACGCCCTGGCTGAGCATAGCCTCTGCCACCTTCTCAAAGCCTGCGATGTTAGCGCCCATTACATAGTCGCCTTCATGACCGTACTTCTTAGCAGCTTCGCTAATGTTTTTGTAGATGTTTGCCATAATTCCCTGAAGTTTTGAATCAACTTCTTCGAATGTCCATGACAATCTCTCTGAGTTCTGTGACATTTCAAGAGCTGATGTTGCAACACCACCTGCGTTAGCAGCCTTACCACCGATGAACCATACATCGTTTTCCTGTAAGTACTTTGTAGCTTCAAGTGTTGTAGGCATGTTAGCACCTTCACAAACTGCTTTACATCCGTTTGCAACTAACTGCTTAGCATCTTCAATATCTAACTCGTTTTGAGTAGCACATGGAAGAGCTACATCACACTTAATCTGCCATACTCCACGACCTTCGTGGTACTCAGCTGATGGACGAGCCTCAGCATAAGCTGTAAGTCTTTCTCTCTTAACTTCTTTTACTTCTTTTAGAAGTTCTACATCAATTCCTTCTGGGTCATAAATCCAACCAGTTGAATCTGAACATGTAACAACCTTAGCACCTAGCTGCTGAGCTTTCTGTGTAGCATAGATTGCTACGTTACCAGCACCTGAGATAACTACTGTCTTTCCATCTAGTGAATCACCGTGATCTTTGAATAGCTCGTTAGTGATGTATAGAAGACCATATCCTGTAGCTTCTGTTCTAGCTAAAGAACCACCATATGTAAGTCCCTTACCTGTTAGAACTCCTTCAAATTTGTTTGTTAACTTCTTATACTGTCCAAACATATAACCGATTTCTCTAGCGCCTGTTCCGATATCACCGGCAGGAACGTCTGTATCAGCACCGATATGTCTGTAAAGTTCTGACATAAAGCTCTGGCAGAATGCCATAACTTCTCTATCTGATTTACCCTTAGGATCGAAATCAGAACCACCTTTACCACCACCGATTGGAAGTGATGTTAGTGAGTTTTTAAAGATCTGCTCGAAACCTAAGAACTTGATAATACCAATGTTTACTGATGGGTGAAGTCTAAGACCTCCCTTGTAAGGTCCAATAGCTGAGTTAAACTCAACTCTGTATCCAGTGTTAACCTGAACGTTACCTTCATCATCTACCCAAGGTACTCTAAACTTAACTTGTCTCTCTGGCTCGCAGATTCTTTCAAGTAAAGCTTCTTTTTTGTATAATTCTTCGTTAGCATCAATAACAGGTCTTAAAGAATCTAATACTTCTTCTGCTGCCTGTAAAAATTCTGGTTCGCTAGCGTTCTTCTCTTTTAACTTAGCTAGCACTTCATCAACATATGACATAATATAACCTCCCTATGTATATATGAATTAGCAACTTCCTCACAACTAATTCAAGTTATCTACTCTCGTTGCGAAAAGCGTATACTCCGCAACAACTTCCAACATTATACTTGCAAACCTTAATTTTTTCAACAAAAAAGTGTCTTTATCTTCATTTTTTTAAGTATATTAAGTGCGAACTTAATAATATTAAGTAAAACTTGCTATTTAGCGCTTTATCAAGTAAAATTATTACTGTTGTGGCTCCATATTATATGGAGAGATCGTATGAAAACTAAATAATTCCTGGAGAGGAATCCAAATATACTACTATTATTTTTAGGAGTATTATATGAATTCAGCAAATTTAACAATTCTAATTACTATCGTTTGTTATATGCTAATGACTATAATCGTAGGTTTGTATTTTTCTAATAAGAATAAAAATACAGGCGACTTTTATTTGGGAGGAAGAAAGTTAGGACCTTTTGTAACAGCTATGAGTGCTGAAGCCTCAGATATGAGTGCTTGGCTTCTAATGGGACTTCCTGGTGTAGCATATATTTCAGGATGTGGAGAGGCTGTTTGGACAGTTATCGGATTGGGAGTTGGTACATATATCAACTGGCTAATCGTAGCCAAACGTTTGAGACTATACTCAAACAAGATTGGTGCTATTACTATCCCGGATTTCTTCGCCAACAGATTCAGAGACAAATATGCACTTAAACTTATCTCTGCTTTGATTATTATCATTTTCTTTGTACCATACACTGGTTCAGGATTTGCAGCATGTGGTAAGTTGTTTAAATCATTATTTGGCGTGGACTACCATGCAGCGATGATTATAAGTGCCGCTGTTATTATCATCTATACAACACTAGGTGGTTTCTTGGCAGCTTCTACTACTGACTTTGTTCAGGGTATCATTATGACAACAGCACTAGTTGCTATCGTTTTGTTTGGTGTTCACGAAATGCACGGCGAAGCAAACATTTATCATTCAGTTAAAGATATCCCAGGATATTTAAGTTTAACTCATATAACTGCGGATATGAAAAAGGCCGGCATAGGATCAGCCGGTGGATTTGGAATAATCGCCATTATTTCTACTCTAGCCTGGGGACTTGGATACTTCGGTATGCCTCACGTGTTACTTAGATTTATGGCTATCAAAGATCCTAAGAAGCTTAAAACTTCAAGAAGATTCGCAAGTGTTTGGGTATTTATCTCAATGTTCATAGCAATCTTTATTGGTATTACAGGTCTTGCAATGTCAATCGCAGGAAAGATTGATTTCCTAGGAGCTGACGGTTCTGAAACTATTATCGTTGTGATTGCTAACTTGATGAGTAAATACGGTATCTTCTTTGCTATTGTAGCTGGTATAGTTTTGGCAGGTATCCTTGCTTCTACTATGTCTACTTCAGACTCACAACTACTTGCCGCTTCATCTAGTGTCTCAGAGAATATTCTAGATGGTGTGTTCGGCATTAAGTTGACTGAGGCAAAGAAAATGCTTATCGCAAGAGTAGCCGTTATCTGTATTGCAGTTATCGGTGTTATTATTGCTTGGGATCCAAACAGTAGCGTATTCGAGATTGTATCATTCGCCTGGGGCGGATTTGGTGCTACATTTGGACCAGTAATGCTAGTATCACTATTCTGGAAGAGATCAAACAAATACGGTTGTGTCGCCGGCATGGTTGTTGGTGCTGTTACAATCTTCGTATGGAAGTTCTTAGTTAGACCTAATGTTCCTGCATTAGACTTCTACGAACTACTTCCAGCTTTCATCCTAGCGCTAATTACTATCTTCATCGTCAGTCTTGCTACAAAGGCTCCAGAGAAAGAAATCGTGGATGAATTCAATAGTGTAAAAAAAGAAATGCATGCTAAATAAAGCATAACAATAAAAAAGAGATGTCCATTTCGGACATCTCTTTTTTTTATTATCTATTTTACTTTATAAAACTTATCCACTCTATTCTCCACATCATGCAAGTCATTGTACTGTGCTATATGATAATCATTCAATCGTTTATAGTATTTAGACTTCTTATCTGTAGCCATAAATGATTTACCATTCTTATCCAAGCATCCATATAGAGAAACCACAGGAACATCTTTCATGATGTCGTTTGCCATTTGCTGGTAGCCACTCATTCCAAGTCCTGCTGTCTTTAGCACTAATTCCTCTAGGAAGTTTGAACTAATGTCATATCCTTGCTTTTCTTCTATATCAAAGTTGGCCCACAAGTAATATGAAGAAATACGTTTTCTTTGATCGTATGGAATTTGTTTTAGTTTGAATGTCTTATCTATATTTGTAAAGAATGATTCCTCCACTTTAGGTTGGTGATCGCCAAAGAACAATACTACTGTCTTCTCATCCACCTTTTTAAAGTAGTTAATTAACTTCTTAGCCGCAGCGTCTGAGTGAGAAATCAAATTCATATACTCGTTAGCCTCTGGCATCTTCGCCTTGTAGCCAAGTTTATAGTCTCCCAAGTCTGCTCCGCTTAGGAAAGGACTGTGATTTTGCATTGTGACATTGTACATAAAGTATGGCTTCTTGCTAGTCTTTCTATACTTCTCATACTTTTCAATTACTTTTTCCACATCGGCATTGTCTGAGATAAATGTTCCACAAATCTCTGGGTCTTCGCCGAAGTCTTCCATTCCATAGAAATTATCAAAACCAAAGTA
>CADBBS010000018.1 GCA_902793045.1 uncultured Lachnospiraceae bacterium | reverse complement strand
CTTAACACACAAAAAGGTGAAGACATTTTCAAAGTAGCTGAGACACAAACACAGATGACTTTCTCAGATATGCTAACTGAAGATGAAATTATTTCTGAAATTGAGAATTTGAATCTAGGAGAAATGACTCCGCTAGAAGGACTTAACTATTTGAATGAATTACAACAAAGATTAAAGAATAGATTGGATTAATATGAGCATAATTAAGTTAGATCAAAACACAATAAATCATATTGCTGCGGGTGAAGTTATTGATAGACCTTCATCTATTGTTAAAGAGCTTGTAGAAAATAGTATTGATGCTAACGCCACTAATATTTCAATTGAAATAAAAGATGGTGGTATTTCGCTTATAAGAATTACTGACAACGGTGATGGAATAGATGAGAGCGATATTAAGATTGCTTTTGAAAGACATTCTACTAGTAAGATTAAAGACACTATTGATCTAGCATCTATCCACTCGCTTGGATTTAGAGGTGAGGCGCTATCTAGTATTGCAGCTGTTTGTCAGGTTGAACTAATTACTAAGACAAAAGATTCAGTCACAGGATTTCGATATAGAATAGAGGGCGACGAAGAAATTGGTTTAGAAGAGATAGGTGCGCCGGATGGTACAACATTTATCGTTAGAAATATTTTCTTTAACACTCCAGCCCGCAGAAAATTCTTAAAGACTGCAAGCACTGAGTCTGGATATATTTCAGAGATTATTGAAAAGATTGCTTTGTCTCATCCGGAAATTAGTTTTACTTTTATTAATAATGGAAAGACTAGAATTTACACTCCAGGAAATGGAAACTTAAAAGATACTATCTATGCAATCTACGGCAAAGAAGTTACAGATAATCTAGTAGAAGTAAATTACAAAGATAAAAATATTGAGATGACTGGTTTTCTTGGAAAAGCAATTATCTCAAAAGGAAATCGTTCTAACGAAAACTATTTTATAAATGGCAGATACATAAAGAGTGATATTATTTCTAAAGCTATAGAAGAAGGATATAAGTTTATTTTGATGCAACATAAGTATCCATTTACTGTCGTTAACTTTGCTATTGATAATAAGTTCATTGATGTTAATGTGCATCCATCGAAGATGGAACTTAGAATTAGTAATGCTTCTGAAATTTATCCTGCTATAGTCGAGACAGTTAAAGAAGCCCTAATTGAAAAACCAAATATTATTGATGCAAAGATAGATGATGAGAAAAAAACAGAAGAAAAAATAGATAGAAAACCAGAACCATTTGAGACTAAAAGAAATACTGTAGAAGTTAAACAAGAAGTGGTTCCTGAGAAAAAAACAAATATTCCAAAACCAAAGAGTACTGATTATACAAATATAGAAAAACCAAAACAGGAAGAAGTACATGAGCAAATGTCTTATGACTTTCTGTCTGAAGAAGCTAGACCAAAACATAAAATTATTGGACAAGTTTTTGAGACTTATTGGATAGTAGAATATGAAGATGAAATGTATATCATTGATCAACACGCAGCGCATGAGAAAGTTAACTTTGAAAGATTAATGAAGAGATTTGAGAACAATGATATTTCTTCCCAGACTCTTACTCAGCCAATCATTTTGAATCTTTCTATGAAGGATGCAAATATAGTTGAGCAGTATTTAGATAACTTCAATGAAATTGGTTTTGTAATTGAACCGTTCCAAGGAACAGACTTTGCAGTTCGTGCAGTTCCTAGTGAATTATATACACTTGATAGTGAAGATGTTTTGATGGATATCATTGATAACTTCACATCTGAAATTGGAAGTATGGTTCCAAATATTGTCACTGAAAAGATTGCATCTATGTCTTGTAAGGCATCTATTAAAGGTAATACTAAAATTTCCTTTGCCGAAGCCGATGCATTGATAGATGAATTGTTAAGTTGTGAAAATCCATACAATTGTCCTCATGGAAGACCAACTATTATCAAAATGTCAAAAGAGGAACTAGAAAAGAAGTTTAAGAGAATTGTGTAATGAAAAATTTAGTTATAATTACTGGCCCAACAGCCGTAGGAAAAACTGATATTTCAATTAAGCTTGCCAAAGAAATAAACGGCGAGATTATTAGCGCAGATTCTATTCAAGTTTATAAGGGTTTAGATATTGGTTCTGCCAAGATTACTGAAGATGAGATGGATGGCGTTAAACATTATTTGATTGATGTTCTAGAGCCAACTGATGATTTTGATATTTATACTTTTAAACAGATGGCAGAAGATGCGATAGAAGATATCTACGCCAAAGGAAAAGTCCCTATTATAGTTGGAGGAACAGGTTTTTATATTCAGTCAGTTTTGTATGATGTTGATTTTGAAGAAACTGAAGTGGATATGGAATATAGAAAAGAATTGGAAGAACTTGCTAAGAAAAACGGCAATGAATATGTTCATAAATTGTTAGAGGAAGTTGATCCTGAATATGCTGCAGGTATTCATCCAAACAATTTAAAAAGAGTTATTAGGGCATTGGAATTTTACCACGAAAACAATATTCCTTTGTCGGAACATAATGCCGAGCAAAAAGAAAATGAATCGCCATATAACTTTGCATACTATGTACTAAATGATGACCGTGATGTTTTGTATGATCGAATCAATAAAAGAGTTGATTTGATATTTGAAAAAGGTTTGGTAGATGAAGTTAAAGGTTTAGGACTTGATAAAGCAAATCAAAGCATGCAAGGCATCGGCTACAAAGAAGTGTTAGAGTATCTGAATGGAGATTTGTCTTTAGAGGAAACAAAAGAATTAATTAAGAAGAATACTCGTCATTTTGCAAAAAGACAACTTACTTGGTTTAGACATGAGAAGGTTGTGCAAATGATTGATTATAGAGATTTTGATAGAGATGGAGATAAGGTATTAACATTTATGCTTAAAGATTTGGAAGAAAAAGGTATATGGAAGAATTAAAGAAACAATATGAAAGTCTAGGAATATCTAAAGAAGTATATGATAAGGCAGAAGATGTCTTATCACAATTGTCTGAAGATTTTCACAGAATAGACAAAATAGCAGAGTACAATCAATTGAAAGTAATTAAAGCGTTTCAGAATCATAAAATTTCTGAAGCTCATTTTGTTGCAACCACAGGATATGGTTATAACGACTTGGGAAGAGATACTTTGGAAGAAGTATATGCTGATGTATTTTGTACAGAAGATGCGTTGGTTCGTCCGCAAATTGTCAGCGGTACACATGCCATTACTTTAGCACTATCTGCCAACCTTTATCCAGGGGATAAGATGCTTTATGTGTCTGGAAAACCATATGACACTATGGATGAAGTTATTGGTATTAGAAAGAATGTCTCAAGTCTAGCTGAATACGGAATTACTTATGGACAAGTTGATTTGACAGCGGATGGCGACTTTGACTTTGACGGAATAAAAGATGCTATAACTGACGATGTTAAATTGATTGCGATTCAAAGATCAAGTGGATATGATACTAGACCTTCGCTTAGTGTGGATAAGATTGGTGAGGCTATTAAGTTTATTAAAGATATAAACAAAGACATTATCATAATGGTTGATAACTGTTATGGCGAGTTTGTAGAGACTAAAGAGCCTTCGGAATTTGGCGCAGATATGGTGGTCGGTTCACTTATAAAGAATCCTGGAGGAGGACTTGCTCCGATAGGTGGTTATATTTGTGGAACTAAAGAATGCATCGAAAGATGTTCATATAAGCTTACTTCGCCAGGTTTAGGCAAAGAAGTAGGTGCAAACTTGGGAGTTATCTCCTCTTTGTATCAGGGACTATTTATGGCTCCAACAGTTACAGCATCTGCACTAAAGGGAGCAATATTTGCATCATACCTATTTGACGGATATGGGTTTAAATTAAACCCTGAAAAAGATGTAAAAAGAGCTGATATTATACAATCTATTGAGTTTAATGAACCAACATGCTTGGTAGCCTTTTGTAAAGGAATTCAGCAAGCAGCGGCTGTTGATTCGCACCTTACACCTGAGCCTTGGAGCATGCCAGGATATGATTCTGAGGTCATTATGGCGGCAGGAGCATTTATTCAAGGTTCAAGTATAGAATTGAGTGCAGATGGCCCAATGAAACCGCCATTTGCCGTATATTTCCAAGGTGGTTTAACATTCCCGCACGCTAAGTTAGGAATCACAAAAGCGTTCCAAAACCTAGTGGATTTGGGGTTAATATCACTCTAAAAATGTGGTAAAATACTAGGAGCCTTTGCTTGGAGAGAGTGGAGGTTCAAATGAATAGAATTAAAGATTTACCTGAAGTTGAAAGACCATATGAAAAGTGCTTAAAATACGGTGCGAACCATTTGTCGGATGCTGAACTTTTATCAGCAATTTTGCGAACCGGCACCAATGGTATAAGCGCATATGATTTGGCGAATAATATCATAAGGTCGGATGCGTCAAAGAACATTTTGTCGATTATGCATCTTTCAAAAGAAGAGTTGCTAAAGATTAAAGGAGTTGGAAATGCTAAAGCAGTTCAGATCCTTTGCATCGGGGAACTGGCCCGAAGAATATCTTTAGAGAGGGCTTCTCTAGATTTGAAGATGAATGTTCCATCCAGTATTGCAAATTACTACATGGAGCAGATGAGGCATTTAGAACAAGAACAGTTGGTTGCTATTTATGTTGATTCGAAATGCAATATGATTAAAGACATTGTGATTTCTAAAGGAAGCATCAATCAATCATTTTTGTGTAACAGAGAAATACTAGTGGAAGCACTAAAGTGTGATGCTGTAAATATAATATTGTTACACAATCACCCAAGTGGTGATCCACAGCCTAGTGCGGCTGATATTTCTTCGACGAAGAAACTTAATAAAGCTTGTGAATTAATTGGAATTTCATTGCTCGATCATATAATTATCGGCGATAGGTGTTACACAAGTTTTATTGAATCTAATATAAGCTTTTAATCGAAAGGAAGAGTTATGGCTCTAAGCGTATTTGGAATTGATTTTGGAACAAACAATATAAAGATTTATAATGGTATTTCAAAAACAATCACCACAGAAAAGAATATAATTGCGATAAAAGATAAAACTGAAGTTTTAGCTTTTGGCAATGAAGCCTTTGAAATGTACGAAAAGAATCCTGATAATATAGCGGTTGATTTCCCTATTAAAGCAGGTGTTATTGCAGACCTCAGCAACATGATGACATTGTTTGAAATGTTTTATAAAAAGTTGCTTGGACCTAGAGGTGGCAAACTCGGAAGATTTTGTGTGGCTGTTCCAGCCGACATTACAGAAGTACAGCAGAAGGCTTTTTATGATGTTGTTTTTAAATCAAATGTAAAAGCCAGAGAAATCAAAATTGTTGAGAAACCTTTGGCGGACGCTGTTGGACTCGGAATTGATATGACTAGTTCTAGAGGAAATATGATAGTTAATATTGGAGCTGATACTACAGAAATTTCTGTCATTTCAAATGGCGGAATTGTTATCAGCAAGATGATAGAACTTGGTGGAAACAAAATTGATGAATTGATAGTGGAAGTAGTTAAGAAAAGATATAACATCTTTATCGGACTCAAGACTGCTGAAAAAATCAAGATTGCTTTGGCAGATGCTATGTATGAAGAATCAGAAGAAGATAACGAAGATGATTTAATCTATGTTTACGGCAGAAATGCTATTACTGGACTTCCTTCGGAGAGGGCTATTTCAAAAGATACAGTTTATCAGGCAATTGAAACTTTCTTTGAAGATTTAAATGAGTCTATTCAAAATCTATTAGAACGTACACCACCTGAATTACAAGAAGATATTTTGGATATTGGAATGTATATAACTGGTGGATCAGCTGCTATCAAAAACTTAGATCAGTATATTGAAAAAAACACTGATTTGAAAGTTAATACAGTTAAGAATCCAGACCAAACTGTAATTCGCGGATTATCAATGATAGTTTCAGATAATAAATTTAAAGATTTAATGTATGAACCAAGAGAGAGTTCTTTCTAAGTTCAAATTTTTATAAGGATTAAAATTATGAAAAGACAAACAAACCGTAAAATGAATTCAAAAGTACTATTGTTTATTCTTACAATGCTTTGTGTATCATGCTTAATTATTTCAGTTACAGTAAGCAGTTTTTTTGCGCCAGCAAAAACAGTTGTAAGTTACACAGTAGTGCCTCTACAAAATGGGGTTAATGCCATTGGTTCATGGTTTAACAGTAAAGCTGATCTTCTAAAATCAATCAGAAAACTCAAAAATGATAATGCTAAGTTAAAAAAGAAAAATGCTGATTTAATTGCTGAGAACAGTTTGCTTTCACAAAACAAATACGAGTTAACTAGACTTAGAAATCTTTATTCGTTAGATAAAGATTATTCTGAATATAAGAAAATAGGTGCACAAGTCATCGGCAAAGATACTGGCAACTGGTTCAATATTTTCACTATTAATCGAGGTAGTAATGATGGTGTCAAAAAAGACATGAATGTTATTAGTGATGGTGGATTAGTTGGCATAGTCTTTGATGTCGGCAAAAATTATGCGAAAGTAAGATCAATTATTGATGATGAGAGTAGTGTTTCAGTTTCCTTTGCTAGTACATCCGATACTGGAATTGTAAGTGGAGATCTTAAACTTATGGATGATGGTGTTATGAACATTACAGGAATCAATTCTTCTGCTAAAGTTTCAGAAGGGGATATGGTTGCCACATCTCAAATCAGTGATAAGTTTGTTCCTGGCATTTTAGTTGGATATTTAAACAAAGTTAAAAAAGATTCAAATAAATTAACAAAATCGGGAACAATTATCCCAGTAGTAGATTTCCAACATATTAATGAGGTGCTAGTTATTAAGACTACTAAAGACGAACTCAAGGATTAATTATGAAGAAAAAAATAATTAAAGTGATAATTGTAATAGCAATAGTTTTAGCTGCTTTTATAATTCAATCTACTTGGTCAAAACTAAATAATGATATTGTGCCAACGCCAAACTTGCTACTTATTGTTGTTTGCATATTTGGTTTTATGCGTGGCTCTAATTATGGATGTTTGATTGGCTTATTCTGTGGTCTTTTAGTGGATTTAGAATATGGTGATATTGTTGGTCTTTATGCATTTTTATATATGATTTGTGGTTTCTTCAGTGGTACATTGAAGAGACTCTTTTACAGTGAGAATGTATTAATGCCACTGTTGTTAGTTTTTACAAATGATTTTGTTTACAATTTATCAGTTTATATATTTAGATTCTTGCTAAGAAATAAGCAAGATTTTCCATATTATTTTTGGAACAGAATTTTCCCAGAGATGATAATTACAACTTTTATAATGTTCTTAACATTTAAATTGTTCTATATTTTAAATGAAAAAGTATTTATGAATGAAGAGGAGAGGGCTCTAAGTTTTGATAAGTGATTTTTTATACAATATTTTAAAAATACTTAAATCAAGAATATTTATTGTAATGCTACTAGTAGTGGCATTATTTACTACGCTTATTTTTAGAATCTTTGATCTTCAAATAGTTAATGAAAACTATTACATGAGTACCTATATCCAAAAAGCCGAGAAAACGATTTATTCACCAGGCACTAGGGGCAACATATATGATTGTAATGGAAAATTGTTGGCTTATGATACATTAGCTTATGTTGCGACATTTGAAGACACTATAGAATCAGATGACAATAAGAATAAAAAACTAAATGAAATTGCAGATAAGGCAATTAAGATAATAGAAAATTGTGGAGACAAAATTATTGTTGATTTCCCAATTGTTAAAGATAGAAATGGAAACTTAAAATATAATTTCACATCAGATTCTCAAAAGAAATTGTTTATTAGAAACTTATTTGGCGAAGATCCAGTAAGAGATGGCGTTGATTATTCTTTGGCGACGCCGCCTCAAATGTTCTATTACTTGAAGAATGACTTATTTGAGATACCTAATTATGAAGACTTTGATATGCTTTTCAAAGTTATGTCTATTAGATATAACGTTTACTTGAACTCATATCAAAAATATGTTTCTGTTGTAATTTCAAAAAATATTAGTAACGAAACCATGGTTGCTATTAATGAGAATAAGTCAGAAATACCTGGCGTAGGGGTAGAAGAGAGAAATATTCGTAGATATAAAGATAGCACTTACTATGCTCCTATCATTGGATACACTGGAACTATTTCTACAGAAGAATTAGATGCCGAGAATGAAAAAGGAAATGATTATGTAGCTTCTGATGTTATTGGTAAAGCTGGTATCGAGGCTGCAGAAGAAAAAGAATTGCAGGGCAAGCGTGGAGAAGAAAAAATATTTGTAGATAGTACTGGTAAAGTACTTAGCACAATTTCTAAAAAAGATAGTACTGCTGGAAATGATGTGTATTTGTCGATTGATAGTAAACTTCAAAAGTCTGCTTATAAATTACTAGAAAAGAAAATTGCCTCTATATTGTTATCCGAGATTGTTAATCATGATGTAAAAGAACCTGACGATGACGATAACGATAGTAAGATCAAACTTATCCCAGCAAAGAAAGTAATTTCGCAGCTCATAACAAATAACGTTGTTTCTATTCCAACCATTGACTCTAAGTCTAGCAAAAATGAAAAAGAGTTCTACAAAGAATACGAAACATCACTTGATAAGACATTAAAGAAACTAGAAAAACAATTAAATAATAGTCATTCTACAAAGTACAATGATTTAAATAAAGAATTCCAGGATTATAATGATTATATTTATGATATGTTAAAAAATAATGGTGTTCTTTTAACTGCAAGTATTGATACAGAAAATAAAGTTTATCAGAAATACATTGCAGGTAAAACTTCAACTAACATTTTCTTACACGAGGCTATAAGACAAAACTGGGTAAATATTGAAGCTCTAAAAGTTAATCAAGAATATTTATCAACTGAAGAAACATTTGACACGATAGTTGAATATATTATTAATACATTTAGAAAAGATGAAACATTTGGCAAGAAAGTAATTCAATATAGAGTTGCTGATAATACTATTAATGCATGTGAGATTTTATTGCTTCTTTATGATCAAGATGTTTTTGATATGAACAAGACAATGTACAATAGATTGCAATCTCATGATTCATATGTTGCTTACAGATTTATAAAAAAACAGATTAAAGAGTTGAAAATTACACCTGCACAAATAGCTCTTGATCCATGTTCAGGTTCAGTAGTAGTAACTGATCCTAATAACGGACAAGTAAAAGCATTAGTTACTTACCCAAGTTACGATAATAATATGTTGTCGGGTTCTGTAGATCCGGATTATTGGGCAAAATTAGTAGATGACCAGTCTGACCCTCTATACAACAGAGCCACTCAAGGTTTAACAGCCCCTGGTTCTACATTTAAGATGGTTACTTCGTTTACTGCACTAGAAAATGAAAAAGTTGGAACAACTGAAGTAATAAATGCTAAAGGTAAGTTTAAGAAAATTAAACCATCGCCAAAGTGTTGGTATTATCCACATGTTCATGGAAAGATTAATATAGTTGAGGCTATAGCACAATCATGTAACTATTTCTTCTTTGAAATGGGTTATAGATTAGGTAAGGTGAATGGTAAATATGATAGTACAATAGGACTAGACAAACTAGAGAAGTACGCAACTAAACTTGGTTTGAATATGAAATCTGGTGTTGAGATTACTGAATCAAAACCTCATTTCTCTACAGAGTCATCCGTTCACTCGGCTATTGGACAGGGTAGTAATGCATATGCACCAGTTCAATTATCAAGATATATTTCAACGCTTGCTAATGGCGGAACAAACTATAAATTATCACTAATTAATAAAATTGCTTCGTCAAATGGAAAGACTGTTGAAAAGAATAAAGCAGTAAGCAAAAACAAAGTTGGCGGACAAATCTCCACATGGGATGTTGTTACCCGAGGTATGAGAAAAGTTATTACAGATGGTACAGTTACAAAGTATTTTAAAGATACAAAGATAAAGATTGCTGGTAAGTCGGGAACAGCCCAAGAAAATAAGAAGAGAAATGACCACGCTTTATTTGTAGCATACGCTCCATATAACAAACCAAAAATTACTTGTACAGCTGTAATTCCGTATGGTAACTCGTCTCACGATTCAGCGGAATTAGCTAAAAATGTTATTCAGTATTATTATGGAGAAATCGACAATAAAGATATTAGCAAACGTGTTAAGACAGAAAGTTCAAGTGATGGGGTACAAGATTAAACTAAGAGGCAATTATGTTTAGAAAGATTAAGGATTTAATAACTTCATATAAATTATCAAAACTAAACTTTAGACTTTTAGTTTATGTTTTTGCGCTTACCACTTTAGGTATATTTGCCATTGGTAGTGCGACAGAAGGACAAGACTATCAATTGAGACAGATAGTTGGTGTTGTTGTGGCCTTAGCTGGACTAATTGTATTAACCTTGTTTAGTTATAAATTTGTTTTTAAATTTTATTGGCCACTATATTTTGTAGCAATTGGACTATTGTTATTAGTTTTGATTTTAGGACAAACAAAACTAGGTGCTACTAGATGGATTGATTTAGGATTTGTTCAATTCCAGCCATCAGAAGTAGCTAAGTTGTTCTTAATTATTTTTGTAGTCATGTTTATACAAAAACACTACGAAACATTAGATACTCCGAAGACTTTGGGTTTAGTAAATTTATTTGCTCTAATCATTCTATTTTTGATTTTTAGAGAGCCTGATTTGTCTTCAACCATAGTTCTTTTTGTTACGTTTTGTGCTATAATGTTCTTATCGAACATGAGTGGAAAAATCATTGCTGCTATTGCCATAATAGCAGTGCCAGTGGTATTAGTATTTGGTTTCTTTGCAGTAAACCCTAACAGTGGAATCTTGCAAGAATACCAGTACAATCGAATCGTAGGATTTTTCCAAGAAGATAATAAAGAAGCCAAAGAAATTAGGTATCAGCAAGAAAACTCACTTCTTGCCATAGGATCTGGTGGTCTAAGAGGTAAAGGTATTGAAAATGAAAATGCTACCTCAGTTAAGAATGGTAAATTCTTATCAGAAGCACATACAGACTTTATCTTTACAATCATCGGAGAAGAATTGGGATTCTTTGGCGCGGCAGCTGTCATTATATTATTATTGTTAGTTGTCATTGAATGTATGATTGTAGGTTCTAGAGCCCCCGACATTGGTAGTAGATTATTCTGTTACGGATTTGGAGTTCTAATTGCTATTCAGTCATTCATAAATATATCTGTTGCCACTATGTTACTTCCAAATACAGGTGTTACATTACCGTTTGTAAGTTATGGACCTACATCCTTACTCAGTTTATTCTGTGGTATAGGAATTGTTTTGAATATTGGTTTACAGAGACAAAAATAAATGCTATGTGCGTTGCACTTTAAGCATCAAACTTAAATATAAATAAAATACAAGGAGGATAGCGCTATGGTGAAGATTATCTGTGGTGCCAAAGGCAAAGGAAAAACAAAGGAGATGTTAACTCTAGCAGCACAAGCTGTAAAAGATGTGGACGGTTCAGTAGTTTACATTGACAAGAGTGATCAACACATGTATGAGTTAAACAATCAAATTAGATTAATTGATATTTCAGAATATCCAGTTAAATCTAGTGATAGTTTCCTAGGATTCGTATCAGGATTGCTTGCAGGTAACCACGATATTGAAATGGTTTTCATCGACAGTTTACTAAAACTATCTGCACTTACAGCTTCTGAGATTGCTACAATCATTGATAAGCTAGATGCTTTAAGCACTGATGTAGAATTCGTTGTAAGTATTAGTGCAAACAAAGATGATTTACCAGATAGCGTACAAGACAAGATTGTATTTTCTTGTTAATTCATTGTAAAAGGCGAGAGTTTATACTTTCGCCTTTTAAGGATTAAAGATGGCAAAAAGAAATAGTAGAGAAGTACCATACAAGAAGAGACGATTTCATTTGAATGTTGGACTTGTTGTTCTTATAGTTGGTGTTGTTTACTTGACCATCTTTGGCATATTGGCTTTAACTTCTAAAAAGACAAAATTTTATGAAGTTTCACCAGGAACCAACGCAGAAAACAATTCAAAAATATATTCTGGATTAGCAATTAGGAAAGAAAAAATTGCTACAGCAAAATCCACTGGATATATTGAATTTTTTGTGCGAGATGGACTGCGAGTTTCAAAAAGTACAACTTTGTACAGTATAGACTCATCAGGAAAGTTAACTGACTATATAGCAAAGAGTAACAATAATTCAAAGTTATCGGCTGAGAACGTATCATCATTAACAGAACTAATCAATGACTACAGCAGTGATTATGATGATATGTCTTTTAATGATGTCTACGAATTTAAGTCATCTCTTAAAGGTTCCGTTATTGATTTAATTAATACTAAAACCTTGAAAAAAATTGCCAATAAAACTGGAACAACATATTCGATTAATAAATCAAAATACTCAGGTATTGTTTCATATCAACTAGATGGTTTTGAAAATATAAAACCAAAAGATTTAGAAGAGAAAGATTTCACAAAAGCTTCAAGAAAAATCACTACTATAAAAACAGGTGATCAGATGGCTGAGGGTGAAAGTATATATAAAGTTATTACTGATGACGAGTGGAGCATTGCTATCGAATTAGAAGATGATGATGTTCAAAAATATAAAAAATCAAAAGGCATTAGATTAAAGTTTATTAATGACAATTTAGATACAACAGCTAACTTTAAAATCATCAGAGGTAAAGACAATAAAAAATATGGAATTATTTCTTTATCTAAATATGCTATTAGATTTGCAAATGATAGGTTTGTAAATGTTCAAATAATAAATGATGTTGAAGATGGATTAAAAATTCCTAAGAGCTCATTAGTTAAAAAGAATGTATACATTATTCCTAAAGAATTTGGTTCTGCTGGTGGCAACTCTGATGATATAGCATTTAATATTAAAAAAGCTAATGGCAAGAATTCGATTGTATATCCACCTATTGCATATTCAGATTCTAAAAACTATTATGTATCAACATCATCCTTTGACGCAGGTGATACTTTGATAATGCCTAATTCAACTGAAACTTATACAATTGGAAAAACGAAATCGTTTAACGGCGTATATAATATTAATAATGGATATACAAAATTTGTAAGAGTTAAAATCCTGAATTCAACAGACGAATATTATATCATTAAATCTGGTGATGTATTTAGTGTTTCAATTTATGATAGGATTGTTTTAAACTCTGACTCCGTCAAAGAAAATCAAATTGTAAAACAATAAAGGAATAATATGGAATAATATGATAGTAGATAGTATTAAAGAAATTCAAAATGAAATAAAAGAAGTTTGTGACAAAGTTGGTAGAGATGCAAATGAAGTGACGTTGATTGCTGTCAGCAAAACAAAACCTTACACTGATATTGAAAAAGCATTGGAAAGTGGTTGTTTAGACTACGGAGAAAATAAAGTACAAGAGTTAGATCAAAAATATAATTTATTACCTAAAAATATCAATTGGCACATGATTGGTCATTTGCAGAGAAATAAAGTTAAGTATTTAGTTGGTAAAGCCAAAATGATTCATTCTGTTGATTCGTTAAGACTTGCAAATCAGATAGAAAAAGAATATGCAAAAAAAGATATGATTGCTAAAGTTTTAATAGAAGTAAACATGGCAGGAGAAGAAAGTAAGTTTGGAATTAAGCCAGAAGAAACAGAACAATTAATTAGAGAAATTTCTAATTTAGAACATGTGAGAGTATGTGGTTTGATGACAATCGCACCTTATACCTTAAACCCAGAAGATAACAGGATTTACTTCAAAAAACTAAGAGAATTATCAGTTGACATAGGCTCTAAAAACATCGATAATGTTACTATGAGTGAGCTCTCAATGGGCATGTCTGGCGATTATAAAGTTGCTATTGAAGAAGGTTCAACTATGATACGAGTTGGCACAAAAATATTTGGAGAAAGAAATTATAATATATAATCAGGAGATGATAAAATGGGCGCATTTGATAAAATAAAAAATCTATTTACAATTAACTACGATGAATTTGACGATGATTATTATAGTGATGGATTATATGACGATGTAGATGATATTAAAGAATCTAAGAAATCATCAAAGTCAAGAAAATCAAAGTATGATGATTATGAAGACGATGAGGTATATTCAAAACCATCACGTTCATCTAGATCTTCTAGAAAAGTTGTTCCTATGAATTCAGCTAGAACAGCATTTGAAGTTAATGTAATTAAACCTACTGGATATGAAAACACTACAGACATCATAGATACTTTATTAGAAGGAAAAGCTGTAGTTTTAAATTTAGAAGGATTGAAGCTTGATTTAGCACAAAGAATTGTTGATTCAGTTTCAGGCGGATGCTATGCCATATCTGGTAACTTACAAAGAGTAAGTGGTTATATATATTTGATTACACCAGCTAGAATTGAAATTTCTGGAGACATTATGGATATAGTAAATGGAATTGACGTAAACGCAAAAGCTAACACAAGCGCTACATATTAAGATATAATACCTCCTGATTTTTCAGGAGGTTTATTTTGTTAGGAGATTGTTATGGATAATATAATTCAAATAAATAACGAAGGCGAGCACGCTTACGATATAATCTTTAGTGATAATTTCAAAATATTAAAAGATGAATTATTGAAATTAAATATCGAAAAAAAACGCATTTGTATCGTTACAGATTCAAATGTTGCTGGCTTGTACGC
>CADBBS010000017.1 GCA_902793045.1 uncultured Lachnospiraceae bacterium | reverse complement strand
CCCATTTACTGTTGAAAAAAACATTAAAAGTGTTATACTAACTAGGTTAGTGAACTTCTTTACATGTGTGAATGATTTTTTCAGTCAGTTCGCTAGAAATTAAGGCATTTGGAGGTGTTTTAATGGATACAAAAACATGTATAAAAACGAGAAGAAGTGTCCGCAAATTTACGGATGCGCCAGTGTCAGAAGAATTAATAAAAGAGCTGGTAGGTTGTGCAGCATATGCACCTTCTTGGAAAAACACGCAAACAACACG
Organism: uncultured Lachnospiraceae bacterium; assembly: GCA_902793045.1. Classification (GTDB taxonomy): domain Bacteria; phylum Bacillota; class Clostridia; order Lachnospirales; family Lachnospiraceae; genus Eubacterium_G. The sequence continues at coordinate 18,816 of CADBBS010000017.1, read as the reverse complement.
TTATATACTAATCAAAGATCCAGACATTAAGAAACAGCTGGCAGAAGAATGTTGTGCAGAGCACAATGCAGGCATCATTAATGGATCAGCAGCACTAGTTGCTACATTGATTGTTGATAAACGTTCAGGCTTTGAGAGAGACGGTAGTTTCTCCACAGTTCGCGAAGACAATTGGCAAGCGTTTGATAATGGAATCGCTACCCAAACATTTTGTCTAGCGGCAGCAGAAGAGGGCTTGGGCACAGTAATAATGGGGTTGTATGATATAGAAAAAGCTTCAAACATTTTACAGGTTCCTGAGGGACAGTTGTTGATGGCTTTGATTGCAGTTGGACATCCAGCAGACGAGCCGGAGGCTCCAAAGAGGAAGACTGTAGAAGATTTATTAACTATTAAATAGGAGGAGAAAGAGAATGAGAGCAGAATGGGAAGGATTTAATAACGGCGCTTGGCAAAAAGAGATCAACGTCAGAGATTTTATTCAGAAGAACTACACACCATATGATGGTGATGAAAGTTTCCTAGCAGGTCCTACAGACGCTACTAAGGAACTTTGGAAAGAAATTCTAGAACTTCAGAAGAAGGAAAGAGAAGCAGGCGGAGTTTTAGATATGGACACAAAGGTTGTTCAGACTATTACTAGCCACGAAGCAGGTTATATCGACAAAGACAAAGAAACTATCGTAGGTTTCCAGACAGATAAGCCATTTAAGAGAGGTCTTCAGGTAAACGGTGGTATCCGTATGGCAATGAAGGCTTGTTCAGACAACGGCTATGAAGTTGACCCTGAGGTAGTAGATTTCTATACAAACTATAGAAAGACACACAACGCTGGTGTATTTGACGCATATACTCCAGAAATCAGAACATGTCGTTCAAACCATATCGTAACAGGTCTACCTGATGCATATGGACGTGGACGTATCATTGGTGACTACAGAAGAGTAGCACTTTATGGTATCGACAGACTAATCGAAGACAAAAAGAAACAGAAGGCTGACACAGATCTTATGACTATGACAGCTGATGTTATCAGAGATAGAGAAGAATTCTCAGAGCAGTTAAGAGCTTTAGATGAATTAGCAAAACTTGGTGATATCTACGGATTCGATATCAGAAAGCCAGCTAAGAACGTACAGGAAGCTATCCAGTGGACATACCTTGGATACTTAGCAGCAGTTAAAGAGCAGAATGGTGCTGCTATGTCACTTGGACGTACATCTACATTTATCGACTGCTATGCAGAAAGAGATTTAGCAAACGGAACATTTACTGAAGAGCAGATTCAGGAATTCATCGATCACTTCATCATGAAGTTAAGATGTGTTAAGTTTGCACGTACTCCAGAGTACAACCAGATTTTCGCTGGTGACCCAGTTTGGGTAACAGAGTCAATCGGTGGTGTTGGTATTGACGGACGTCACATGGTTTCAAAATCATCATTCAGATATCTACACACACTAGAGAACTTGGGTGCAGCTCCAGAGCCAAACCTAACAGTTCTTTGGTCAACAAGACTTCCAGAAGCATTCAAGAGATACTGTGCTAAGATTTCTATCGGATATTCTTCAGTTCAGTACGAGAATGACGACTTAATGAGAGTTACACACGGTGATGACTACGGTATCGCATGTTGTGTATCTTCAATGAGAATTGGTAAGGAAATGCAGTTCTTCGGAGCTAGAGCTAACCTTGCTAAATGTCTACTATACGCTATCAACGGTGGTATTGATGAGAAGACAAAGGTTCAGGTAGGACCAAAGTATAGACCTATTACATCTGAGTACCTAGACTACGACGAAGTAATGGACAAATTCGACGATATGATGAAGTGGTTAGCTAAGGTTTATGTAAGCGCACTAAACTGCATCCACTACATGCATGATAAATACTGCTACGAAAGAGTTCAGATGGCTCTTCACGATGCAGAAGTTAAGAGATGGTTTGCTACTGGTGTAGCTGGTCTTTCAATCGTTGCTGACTCACTTTCAGCTATCAAGAACGCTAAAGTTAAGACAATCAGAGACGAAGACGGTCTAGTAGTAGATTACGAGATTGAGGGAGATTTCCCTAAATATGGTAACGACAACGACGAAGTTGATGAGCTAGCAGTAGAAATCGTTAACAAGTTCATGGGTTACCTAAGACAACAGCATACATACAGAAATGGTATTCCTACACAGTCAATTCTTACTATTACATCTAACGTAACATATGGTAAGAACACAGGTAACACACCAGACGGACGTAGAGAAGGTAAGCCTTTCGCTCCAGGTGCTAACCCACTACACGGTAGAGATACTCACGGTGCTGCATCATCACTAGCATCAGTTGCTAAGATTCCATTTATGAATGCACAGGATGGTATTTCAAATACATTTACTATCATTCCTGATTCATTAGGAAAAGATGACAAGGTTATCGCTGGTGACTTAGACGCTGACGAACTAGGCATCGATCTAGAAGAAGTAACAAAATAATAAAGGTGTAACATGGTAGGTAAGCTTCATTCATTAGAAAGTTTTGGTACAGTTGATGGCCCAGGCATCAGACTTGTAGTCTTCCTTAAAGGTTGTCCAATGCGCTGTGCGTATTGCCATAATCCAGATACATGGACTATGGAGGGCGCCAAAGACATAACAGTGGACAGAATCATGGAAGAGTATGAGAAGAAGAAACCTTTCTACAAAGAAGGTGGAATCACTGTGACTGGTGGCGAGCCACTTATGCAGTTAGATTTTGTAACTGAACTGTTTACTGAAGCACATAAGAGAAAGATTCATACTTGCTTAGATACTTCAGGAGCACCATTCAAACCAGATGACCCAGAGTATTTGGAAAAGATTGATAAGCTCTTAGAAGTTACAGACTTAGTGATGTTAGACATTAAGCATATAGATCCTAAGAAACACAAGGAACTAACAAAGAGACCTAATGATAACATCCTAAAGTTTGCTGAGTACCTTAACGAAAAAGACGTTACCATTTGGATAAGGCACGTGGTGGTTCCAGGCATCACAGATGACGAAGAGTCGCTACTTGACTTAGGCAGATTTATTGGTAAACTTAAAAATGTAAAGGCACTCGATGCACTTCCATATCACGATATGGGTAAAACGAAATATGAACAACTGGGTATCGAATATCCGCTAGAGGATGTGGAACCAGCTACCAAAGAACAAGCGATGGAAGCTAGAGAAACTATCCTAAAGGGATTTAAGGAATCCAGATTAGAACTAAAGAAACAGGCCCAAGAAGCTAAGAAAACTCAGGCCGAAGAAGAGACAAAAGAGACTGAAGAAGCGAAAGAAGCTGAAGAGGCTCAAGAGTCTGAAGAACAATAGGAGGAAAAAGTTATGGCAGAGATGGTTATGCAGAAGAAGGTGGACATCACCTTAATGTAAATGTTTTAGAGAAAGAAACACTTCTAGATGCTCAGAAGCATCCAGAAAAGTATCCACAACTTACAATCAGAGTTTCAGGATACGCTGTTAACTTCATCAAGCTAACAAAAGAACAGCAGGATGACGTTATCTCAAGAACATTCCACGCTAAACTTTAATCATTAGCGTGATATATAAAAGAGACTGGCAGATGCTGGTCTCTTTTATAATGCCTTTTTTTATTGTATAATCATTGTAACTATGGATTCATGAGAGGTAATTATGAAACTATTAGAAGAAAGAATTAAAAAAGACGGAACAGTAAGGGAAGGAAATGTCCTAAAGGTCGACAATTTCCTAAACCACCAGATGGATATGGAACTTTTCCAGGAGATGGGAAAAGAGTGGAAGAAGTTGTTTGCGGACAAGCCTATCAATAAGATTTTAACTATTGAGGCTTCAGGCATTGCTATAGCGGCCATAGCTGCACAGTACTTTGACGTACCCGTCGTTTTTGCGAAGAAAGCTCAGAGTATAAATATTGCCGGTGAAGTTTACCAGACCAAGATTGAGTCATTCACTCACAAGAAGGTTTATGATGTAATAGTTTCAAAGAAATTTGTTGGACCGGAAGATCACGTGCTAATTATTGATGACTTTCTAGCAAACGGGTGTGCACTGCTAGGTCTTATAGATATAGTAGAACAAGCGGGCGCTACCATAGAAGGCATCGGAATTGCCATAGAGAAGGGCTTCCAACAGGGCGGAAAGATTATCCGCGACAAAGGATACGATTTAAAGTCACTAGCAATAGTGGATTCAATGGATAATAACGAATTAATTTTTAGAGAGCAATAATTCGAAGGAGAGTATATGAATAATATAGTTTCAAACTTATTGTTATATGGGGATTTGCCAGAGGACTCTATTTTGATGGAGTTGTCTGATATTTTTGGTGAGTTCAATTCTAAAAAATACGACGAAGATAAACTAAGAACAAAAATCTATCATCAGATGAAAAGAATACTAGATATTTCTACAGACTATGGATTCGATGATAACCTATGGCACAACTATTTGACATATCTTCTTATTACTACAGAGAATTCATTTAGTTTGACTTGCGAGAAGGTGGGCGCATCAGAGGGTAGCGTTAACGACTTTGCGAAAAATGACTTTAAGCAATTCAAGAAATTGTTTGATTTTGATTTTAGCAAGATTGAAAAAGAATTAGATATAGACTGCTTCAGTAAAATAGAAGATTATACAGCTATACATAAGCCTGAGTTTATGTACAACAAGAACGTGAGCGAGAAAGTTCGCGCACTTAGTAAAAAGCTAGAAGAGACAAAGGATGAGAACGAGTTCTTTGACGCAGTCTCAAACTTCTACAAAGACTACGGTGTTGGAATGTTCGGACTTAACAAAGCGTTTAGACTTGAGTATACAGACGGCGAGCTTGGTTTTAAACCAATCAACAATATGGAGCAAGTGACTCTTGATGATTTGATTGGATACGAAATTCAAAAGAAGAAGCTTATCGATAATACAGAGGACTTTGTGGAAGGCAGAAGGTGTAACAACTGTTTGCTCTTTGGCGATAGCGGAACTGGAAAGTCCACTAGCATTAAGGCTATTGTGAACCAGTATTACGACAGAGGCCTTAGAATGATTGAGATTTACAAGCATCAGTTTAAGGATTTGTCGAATGTTATTGCGATGATCAAAAATCGAAATTATAAGTTCATTATTTACATGGACGATTTGAGTTTTGAGGATTTTGAGACAGAGTACAAATTCCTCAAGGCTGTGATAGAAGGTGGAGTGGAGACTAAGCCTGATAACATTTTGATTTACGCGACATCTAACAGACGCCACATCATCAAGGAACAGTGGAGCGACAGAGATGACATGATAGTAGAAGACGGTCTTCACCAGTCGGATACTATGGAAGAGAAACTATCTTTAGTTTATCGATTTGGTGTTACTATCAGTTTTTCAAAGCCTTCGCAGAAGGAGTATTTTGAGATAGCAAAGGGACTTTGCAAGAAAGAGGGAGTAGATCTTCCTGACGAAGAGATAGAGGCCGAGGCAAATAAATGGGAATTGGCGCACGGTGGTTTATCCGGAAGAACAGCGAGACAGTTTGCAAATTATATGGCAGCACTTAACGAGAAGAAATAATGAAGAACACTTATAAGTTTGGGAATATCCCAGTAGAAATTGAATATAGAGGCGACTACTTCGAAGAAAAGGCAAAGGATTATATTACAGATGAAGAGCCTTTGTTTTCTCTGTTTGCCACAGACGAAGATTTAGAATATGAGCAAGATCATTCAGAAGAAGACATAGAGTATTCGAATCCATACCTAGAGTATATTGCAATCTACAGACTGTTCTGTGAAAAGGCGATAGACTACGGAGTAGTTTTATTTCACAGCAGTGTAGTGGAAGTGGATAATGAATGCTATTTGTTTGCGGCAAAGAGCGGCACTGGCAAATCTACACACACTAGAATGTGGAGAGAGGTCTTTGGCGAGGACGCAGTTATGATAAACGATGACAAGCCACTGATCAGAGAGATAGATGGAAAGTTTTATGCATATGGAACTCCTTGGGATGGAAAACATGCGCTATCTGTAAATAAGAAATCTCCTATTAAGGCAATATGCTATATTGAAAGAGGAGAGAAAAACGAGATAGCAAAGGGTGATATGGTAAACACTACTTATAAACTTATTGCCCAGATTTACAGACCAAGAAACGAAGAGGGAACTATTAAAGTTTTGGATTTTGCGGATAGTATGTTAAAATCTATTCCGATGTATGAAATGAAATGTACTATATCACACGAGGCAGCACAGATGGCATACGATGCCATGAAGAATGGAGAATAAAATGAAGATAAGAGATGGATTTATTTTAAGAGAAGTGGGCGGACAGCCTGTAGTGGTAGCAGTGGGAGCTGCTAGCCAATATTTTAATGGAATGGTAAGACTAAATGCGACTAGTGAATTTTTGTTTGAGAAGTTGCAGAAGGAAACATCAGAAGATGAATTAGTAAAAGCAGTAGTCGAAAAATACGAGGTGGACGAAGAGACGGCTAGAAAGGATGTGCAGTCTTTTGTAGAAACTTTAGTAAAACCGGGTATTATTGAAGAATAATATACTATACTAAAAATATATACTTATAAACGTTAATGAACCTTGATATACTACGCATATCAAGGTTTTATTATATATTGACATATATAATAAAAGAATTGTTCGAGGCGAAAAATGAAAATTAAACAGCATGGGCTAATTAGCAATTTTATATATGCATGGAAGATGTCCATAAAGGGTGGCAAAGGAGTTTTGATTGCCACACTTTTTATTGGTATTTTTCAAGCAATGAACGCTCTAGTTTGGGTTTACGCTCCAAAGTGGATCGTTTCTTTTGTTGAGAAACATTATTCAGTATCCAAGTTTGTTTGGTTTACTGTCTTAGTTTGTGCAGTCTTATTTATCTCTAATGCCCTAAATAGATATGGTTACACAAAACTTGATTACGAATTTGTAAAGACTAACGCATTTCTAGAAAGACTTCGTATGCGAAAGATGTTTAAGACTGACTTTAAGAATATGGAAAATCCAGACTTCCTCGATTTTGGTCAAAAAGCAAAGAATGCCTTATATCAAGGAAATGGTTTTCATGGAGTTCTTTACGAATCACACAATATCATTTCAAACTCTATCATCATCATTTTCTCTTCGGTAATGATTGGAATGAGAAATATTTGGGTTCTAATTGCTATTTTATTTATGGCAATAATCGTAGGATACATTCTTGGATGGTTTGGAAAGAGAGACAAGATTAAGTTCCAAGATGTTATGGCACCAACAAACAGAAAACTAAATTATTTGGAGAGGACATCTAAAAACTTCGACTTCGCCAAAGACATTAGACTTTTCAATATGTCTGGAGTTTTCAAAAGAGAGTTTGCGGTTCTTAACAATTTCTTCTTTAAGAAGAATAGACAGCATCATAACAGATGGATTATTGGCGCTTTATGTATGGAGTCAGTTTTGCTATCTGAGACTCTAGTTATGTATGGCTGGCTAGTTTGGTCTGTACTAAAAGGCGAAATGGCTATTTCAGATTTATTATTGTTTATAGGATTAGTTAATTCCCTTCACAGAAATATCGGCTTTATGTCATGGATCTATTCTGCAGTTAAGACTAACACTCTAATGATCAACGATTATAGAGAATTTGTTAACTGGAAAGAGGATAGTGAGTCCTTTGCCGAAGGCGAGGGAGTAGAAAAAAACTTAGATTTCGATTCATATGAATTCAAGTTTGAAAACGTCAGCTTCAAATATCCAGGACATGATAATTATGTTTTAAAAAATATAAATCTAACAATAAAGAATGACAGCAAGTTGGCTGTGGTTGGTATTAATGGTGCAGGAAAAACTACACTCATTAAACTGATTATGAAACTTTACAACCCAACGGAAGGTCGAATACTTCTCAATGGTAGAGACTTAAGGGATTTTGATAGAGATGAATACTTTAAACTTTTCTCTCCAGTGTTCCAGAACATAGAGTGTTTTGCACTTCCTATTTTTGAGAATGTTTCTTTTGAAGTGGAAGAAGAGACTGATATGGATAAGGTGACAAGTGCGCTTGAAAGAAGTGGTCTTTTAGAAAAGATTGATATGTATGATGCTGGAATAAGAGTTAACCTTCTAAAGATTTTTGATGAGAAGGGTATAGACTTGTCAGGTGGTGAGAAACAAAAACTTGCTCTTGCAAGAGCTTTGTATAAAGATGCTCCAATTGTAATATTGGATGAGCCTACAGCTGCGCTTGACGCTTTGGCTGAGGATAGAATGTATAGAGAGTTTAACAATATGGTTAAAAACAAAATTGCCATATTTATTTCACATAGACTTGGAAGTACTAGATTTTGCGATCAGATTGCTATGTTTAAAGAGGGCGAGATAATAGAACTGGGTACTCATAGTGAGTTGCTGGAGAAGAATGGAGAGTATGCAGAAATGTTTAACATCCAGTCCAGTTACTACAAGGATGAGGAGGTGATTTCACATGGCTAGAAAGTCAGATAAATTAATGTCACCTAAAGACCTTGGAAGATGCTTTAAATATTTTACGAAGTTTGCTTGGCAGACGAACAAGACATATTACTTCTGGTTAATTCTAGGATTTGTGGTGGGAATTGTTTATCCATTCATCTCAATCCTTGGTACTGAACAACTAGTAAATGAGATTGCACCAGGTGGACCAAGAAGAGTGAGTTATTCAATCCTTTGGATTGCTGTTATATGCGTGGGTACTTGGCTTGGAAAAGTATTAGCAAAGGCTTGCGACGAACACAAAGGAAGAATAAATGAAAACTTCTATAAATATCTAAATACAAGAATCTGTATGAGTTCAATTCAAATGAAGTTTGCGAATACAGAAAATAGAAAAGTGTTAGATATAATTAAAAATGGTGAAAGAGCATTGAACGAGACTGACCATGTGAACGGTTTGGTCACGCCTTTATTCACCATAATTCAGCAGACAGTTGTAGCCATGGGTGTAATAGTGGTAGTGGCTACTAGAGTTCCTTGGATGATTATTCCTATAGTGTTTGCGTTTACTGCTAACTACCTCCTATCTAAAATAGATGTAAAGATTAGAAAGAAATACTTTGAAAAAATCGGTAACCTTGAGAGAGGTAGTGATTATTATAATACAGAACTTATGGAGCCAAGATATGCAAAAGACATTAGACTTTATGATGCTGATGATGTGTTTGTAGATCAGTACAATGGTTTTGTAGGAAAACTTTATAAACTAGGAAAGCATTTTGCGAGAAAATTTATTATTCTTAGAAATACAAATGCATTTTTGAGAGCTGCAGCCAATATGGTCATTTATCTTTTGATTGGATACTATGCTATAAAGAAATGGATTAGCATTGGTACATTCGCTGCTCTTTTCCAGGCAGCTAACACATTTAATGATGCTTTAGGTGCCATTATTGATTCAACTATGCAGTGTTCATATACGGTTTCAGTTCTTAAGTTTTACATCGACTTTATGGAACAAGTTTATGTGGAAAAAGAAACTGGCGATATAGAAGTAGAAAAACAAGACTGTAAAATTGAGTTTAGAAATGTAAGCTTCAAATATCCAAATACTGATAGATACATTTTGAAGAACATTTCAACTACTATCAATAAAGGTGAGCATCTATCGATTGTGGGAAGAAACGGTGCAGGAAAGACCACGTTCATAAAACTTCTTTGCAAACTATATGATAATTACGAGGGCGATATACTCGTTAACGACAAAGATATCAGAGACATGAAGTTTGAAGAGTACGTGGAATTATTGTCTGTGGTATTCCAAGACTTTAGACTGTTTGCATTTAAACTAAAAGAAAACGTTACTAACTTCCGCGACAAAGACATAGACCTAGATTACGTATATGAGACATCAGGAGTAGCGGATTGGGTTAACAGTCTGAAAGATAAAGATGATACTTACATATATAAGATGTTTGAAGAGGACGGTGTAGAGCCATCTGGTGGACAAGGTCAGAAACTTGCTATAGCAAGAGCGCTATACAAAGATTCGCCTATTGTAGTTTTGGATGAGCCTACAGCTGCACTTGATCCGATAGCAGAGAACGAAGTTTACATGAACTTCGATAAACTAGTTAATGACAAAACTGCTATCTACATCTCACACAGACTTTCTTCTTGTAAGTTCTGCGATAGAATAATTGTGTTTGAAGATGGGCAGATAATAGAAGAGGGAAGTCACGATGACTTAATAAATTTAGAAAATGGCTTTTATGCAAATATGTTTAACACGCAAGCGAGTCAGTATAAAGAAGCAAAAGCTTAAAAATATAAAGAGGTATTCTTTTACGAATATCTCTTTTTTATTTACTTGCATTAGAAAAATCTATGTGATAGAATACTTATCGTTGCGAGACTGAAGCGGTAACTATTGGTAAAACGCGAAATCAAAGTAATGCTGATGGATCGCAAAAATACGATGCCGCATCGCCAAATGGTAAGGCACTGGACTCTGACTCCAGCATTTCTAGGTTCGAATCCTAGTGCGGCAGCTCAAAAAAACCACTTCGTACGAAGTGGTTTTTTAATGTTTAAATATTTGTTAAATGTTTAATATCGTAATAATCTGGAAGTCCGTCCTTGAAGTTTAAATTAACCTCGCCTTGGATGAGTGGCTTAGCATAAGTAATAAACTCGTCAGTCACATCATTTCCTCTCTCATTAATCCATTCTCTAGGAACGTGTTTAACTAATCCAGCCACGTCGTTCACATCTGTGGTTCCAAGAGTAGTAGCATATGGGAAATCTGAAATACGATTGATTGTAATCATAACCCCAGTCTCACCATTTATAGCAACTTCCGTTGCGAACTTTCCTTCGTCGAAGGCTTCATCTATATCAGTATATGATGTAAGATGTCCGGCTGTTCTTTGTGGAATGTTGATCTCAACTGAGCGAACCTTTACATCAATGTTATCTTTGATGATGTATTCAAGAGCCTTTCCAGCACCGCTTAGCTGGCTATGTCCAAATTTATCTTCGGCGGCCACGCCTGCAGTTATGTATGTACCATCTGCATCTTTAATACCTTCAGAGATTGCAATCACTACGTTGTGGTATTTGTCGATGGCAGCCTTAACATCTGCTATAAACTCATCTTTATCAAAAGCAGCTTCTGGCAAATAGATTAAATGTGGAACTGCGCTGTACTCATTTCTAGCAAGAGCAGCAGCACCAGTTAGCCAACCAGCATCACGTCCCATAATCTCAATTATAGTAACACTGTTGATTGGATAGATTGCTGTATCGTGACTAACCTCTAGTAGAGTAGTTGCAATAAACTTTGCAGCACTACCGTATCCTGGAGTGTGATCTGTCACGCACAAATCATTATCTATAGTCTTTGGAACTCCCACGCATTTAACATCGATGTCGTTTTCTTTGGCGTATTTGCTAAGTTTAGCAACAGTATCCATAGAATCATTTCCACCGATATAGAAAAATGCTTTTATTTCGTATTTTTCAAACTGCTCAAAAATCTTTTTGTAAGTCTCTACATCTTCATCAGCAGTAGGTAGCATAAATCTGCATGAACCAAGGTACATAGAAGGTGTGTTACGTAGTTTCAATGTATCAATGTCATTTAAACTTACAACTTCATCATTCATAAAACCTTGAATGCCGTGGTATGCGCCGTACACTGTATCAAAACCATTTTCCTTTGCACCGGAAATCACTCCGGCTAAGCTAGCATTGATAGCGGCGGTAGGACCACCTGACTGAGCAACTATACAATTATTCATAATTATCTCCGTTTCTTTATAAATAGTTTTTAAAACCATAATTAGTATAACCTACATCTATAAGTTATGCAAAAAAAGTGTTATTATATATGTAGAAACTAAGAACGGACACGAGGAGGTACGGGTATGAGAAAAATTCTAAGTATTATTATAGTTGTAGCAATGATATTGGGTTTGTGCGGATGCAGTATCACTTATGACAATGTTACGATTACTAAAGATACAATTAATGAAGTCTTTTATGTAGATATAGAAAAGGATTATTTAGACTCATTATCAAAGAATCCGAAATATGATACTGAGGTTAGAGCTAGTATTATTGCTATGATTGCAGCAATGGATACTGTTGAGCACGATGGGGTTACATATTACAGATATAAAAGAACAGAGTCTAATTCGTTTGAGGACTATATGCTAGATATGAATGATAATAATACTGCATATGTAAGTCAAGACACATACTATCTAAAAACAGATGTGGATGCTATGGGCGAAAGAATACTTGGCTATAATGGAACTATTAAAAAAAGAGAATCTGCTCAAGCGTCATATGGTGGTATTGACATAGACTATTCAAAAGTAAAACTAAACGAAAGTATAACGTTTACAAATAATATTGTTAAAACAAATGGAACTATAGACAAAAATAATTCTAAAAAAGTTAATTTCAGTTTTGATGGTTCAAAAGATAAGAGCGCAGTTATATTTGCGACAACAAACAAGAAATACACACTTGCGAGTATAGAAAAAACTATTGCCTTATCAAATAAAATAGGCAAACCAAAAATTAAAAAGATAAAAGCAAATAAAGTTAAGAAAAAATCAAAGAAAGCATCTATTACAGTAAAAATAAAAAAGGTTAAGGGAGCAGAGGAGTACTGTTATGAATATAGTAGGGATAAGAAGTTTGATTCTTCTCAATCTAAGTACTCCAAAAAGTCAAAAATAAAAATTAATAAATTAAAAAAGAATAAAAAGTACTATGTTCGTGTATTTGCTCTCAAAACTAATTATGCGGGAGAATCAATAGACAGCAAATATAGTAAAACTAAAAGTATTAAAACAAAAAAATAAGTGTGAAAAAGCGTAAGAACTCCAGCACAAAAAAGTGCTGGAGTTTTATATTGAATTCACATTGATAAAAGTCTTTTATTCAAGTATAATAAGGAATGGAAAAATCGAAATAAATGGAGGTACAAAATGTTAGTATCAGCAAAAGAAATGTTAGACAAGGCTAAAGCAGGCCATTATGCAGTTGGACAGTTCAACATCAATAACTTGGAGTGGACAAAGTGCATTTTACAGACAGCACAAGAGCTTAACAGCCCAGTAATCCTTGGTGTATCTGAGGGCGCTGGAAAGTATATGACTGGTTTTAAGACAGTTACAGAAATGGTTAAGGCTATGGATGAGGAACTTGGAATTACAGTTCCTGTAGCTCTTCACTTAGACCATGGTACATACGAAGGATGTTATAAATGTATCAAGGCTGGATTTTCATCAATCATGTTTGATGGTTCACACTATCCAATTGAAGAGAACATTGAAAAGACTAAAGAGTTAGTAGCAGTTGCTCACGGACTTGGTCTTTCTATCGAGGCAGAAGTAGGAGCTATCGGTGGTGAAGAAGATGGCGTAGTAGGTAAGGGTGAATGTGCAGATCCTGATGAGTGTAAAGCTATTGCAGATCTAGGTGTAGATATGTTAGCAGCAGGTATTGGAAACATCCACGGCAAATACCCAGAGAACTGGGAAGGACTAAGCTTTGAAACTCTTGATGCTATTCAGCAGAAGACTGGTGAGATGCCACTAGTTCTTCACGGTGGTACAGGAATTCCTGATGACATGATTGCTAAGTCAATCGAACTTGGAGTTTCAAAGATCAACGTTAACACAGAATGTCAGTTAGTATTCGCAGAAGAGACACGTAAGTATATCGAAGAAGGAAAAGATTTAGAAGGTAAGGGATTTGACCCTCGTAAACTTCTAGCTCCTGGATGCGAAGCTATCAAGGCTAAAGTTAAAGAAAAGATGGAACTATTCGGTTCAGTTAACAAAGCTTAATTTAACTTAAAAATTTATGAAACAAATTTGGCGAAGTCATCCGGCTTCGCCAAAATAATTTAAAGGTAACAAATGAAAAAGATTTCAGCAAAAACTTTCAACATTATAAGAATTGTAATTTTGTGTGCAGCAGCAGTTGCACTAATTTACGCGTCTTATTCTTTGACGGATTCTTATCTTGGTTACAAGGAAGATGAGGCAAAGTATGCTGAGATTGATAAGATGTTTGAACAGGGAAATGCTAACTCAAACAACGGAGTAGATTTTTCTACTAAAAGTAAAAAGTGGTCTTGGAATTACAAGGCGATGAGAAAGTACAACGACGAAGCAGTTGGATACATTAAGTTAGATAACTCTAGAATTCAATATCCGATAGTGGCGCATGAAGATAATAAGTTTTATTTAACGCACGGTTCTGATAAAGTATCAAACGGCGCAGGTTCTATCTTTATTGATTACAGAACTGCGGGGCTAAATGCCGATGGTTGTATCATTTATGGTCACAATATGTTAGACGGTTCTATGTTTGCTGATCTAATGAAATATAGAAAGAAAAAGTTTGCTAGAAACCATAAAGTCTTTGACGTATACGTTGGATACAGACATTACAAGTACTATGTGTTTAGCGCATTCTCTACACAGAAAACTAACGAGGGTGTTTACAAGTTTGGATTCAAGACAGACGCAGACTTTACAAAGTGGATTGCTGACTTAAAGAGAAGAAGTACTTTCAAGTTTAAAACTGGAACGCCGGGCGTGCATGATAAAGTGGCGTTGCTTTCTACTTGTGTGGATGATTACGGAAACAGACAGTTAGTTGCAATCTACCGCGGCGAAGAAGTGGTTGACTAAAAATAAAAAAGAATTATTATATATAGAAGAAAATGAAAAACTAAAGGAGGAGATAATCATGGCAAAAGTTACAAAGGATATGATTATTGCAGATATCGTAGAAATAAATATTGGTTGTGTTCCAATTCTTATGGCAGAAGGAATGCACTGCGTTGGTTGTCCTGCAGCTCAAGGTGAAAGTTTAGAAGAAGCTTGTATGGTTCACGGAATTGATGCTGACGAGATGACAAAAAAACTAAATGACTTTTTAGAAAATCAAGAAGACTAAAAATATTTTTTGAAAAAATTTTTAGAAAATAAAATTTTTTAAAAGTAAAAAAGTGCAACAAAATTTTTGAATAAAATTTGTTGCATTTTTTTATAAAAGTGGTACACTTATTCAAGATTGTAAAAAACAAATTTACAATAGCTATTTTAAATTTTTTGAGATTGAAATTTAGGAGGAAATGATCATGGCAACAGCAAAGAAAACTACTGCTAAGAAAACAGCAGCAAAGAAACCAGCAGCTAAGAAGACTGCAGCTAAGAAACCTGCAGCTAAGAAAACAGCAGCTAAGAAGCCAGCAGCTAAGAAGACTGCAGCTAAGAAACCTGCAGCTAAGAAGACAGCAGCTAAGAAGAAAACTAACAACGTTTACGTTGAGTTCGCTGGAAACAAGTTCAATGTAGAAAAGATTGAAAAGGCTGTAAAGGCTGACTACACAAAGAAGAGTGGTAAGAAGACAATGACTACAGTTAACATTTATGTTAAACCTGAAGACGGAAAAGCTTACTACGTAATCGACAGAAAGAAAGGCGACGTAGCTCTATAAGATGTCGATTGATTAAAGAAATTAAAGTCGTAGCAATTTGCTACGACTTTTTTCTTGCAAAAAATAAAAAGGTAGTTTAGAATATTGATAGTTTAATTGATATAGAAGGTAAAAAATGTCTAAGAGAAATAATAAAAACATTTTTAAAAATACATTTAGAAGACACAGCAATGGTGTTTTATATATAATAATATTTTTGTTAGTAGCTATCATTACAGCAGGCGCTATCGTAATGAGTAACATGGAAACAAAGAAACTAGAAGATGCTAACACTACAGTTACTACAGTGGCTCCTACCACAAAGAAAAAAGTGGTGGAAGAAAAAACTGAAGAAGCAACTACTGAAGAAGAGACTACCGAAGAAGAAACTAGTGCTGGCAAACTAAAAGTTACTACAGAAACTATTAACATCAGAAGCAAGCCATCTGAAGATGGAGAGTTGATTGCTCAGGCTGAATATGACGATGTGTTTGAAGTAATCAAAAAGAAAGGCGACTGGTACCAGATTAACTTCAATGGCGTAAAAGGTTATGTCAGTGCAGAGTTAGTGGAAGAGATTGATTAAAAAGAGGCGCGAGCAAATCGCGCCCTTTATTTTTTGAAATACTATTTGAAGAGGATTAGTGATGGAAAAAGATCTATTAGAAAAATCAGAAGACTTTAATCAGACAGGAGAGCACACAAAAGTTCTTTGTGGCGCTAGCGCATATGAGAAAAAGTTTTATTTAAACGAAGAGTTTAATTCTCTTCCAGAAAGAATTAAGCAGGAACTTCAGATTATGTGCGTGATGTTTACAGAGGACGTTGGTGGAGTTTTGTTGTTGGAGTTTGACGAGGATGGAAAGTTAACTTTAGTCACTCAAGCAGATGAGGGAGATTTGCTATACGATGATATCGGAAGTGAACTAAAGATTAGAGAAATCCAAAACACTAAGAAAGAACTTTTGGAATCTATTGAACTTTATTACAATGCTCTAAAAGAACTTAAGGAAAAACAAGAGCAGAAGAAAGAGGATTAAAATGTTATTAGTTATAGACGTAGGAAATACAAATATCACACTTGGACTTTTGGAAGGTAAAGATGTAGTTGCTACATTTAGACTTACCAGCCAGGCATCATGTACTTCTGATGAGTACGGCTCACAGATTGCTGAGATGATCGAGAAGAAAGGCCACGACATTAAAGATATAGAAGATGTAGTGATTTCTTCGGTAGTGCCTAAAGTTATGTACTCACTAAACAGCGGCATCATCAAATACTTTGGCATCGAGCCAATGATAGTTGGTATTGGAACGAAGACTGGAATTAAGATTAATAGAACTGATCCTAGAGAGGTAGGTTCTGATCGTATAGTAGATGCAGTGGCTGCGTACGAGATTTATGGCGGTCCATGTATTGTTATGGACTTTGGTACAGCTACTACTATAGACTTGATTGGACCAGATGGAACTTTTGACGCGGGTGTTACTGCGCCAGGTATTAGAATTAGTGCACAGGCTCTTTGGAATGAGACTGCTAGGCTTCCTGAGGTTGAGATTAAAAAGCCACAGACCATTTTGGCTACAGATACTATCATGAGTATGCAGGCTGGAATTGTTTACGGACAGATTGGTCAAGCTGAGTATATTTTGAAGAAGATGAAAGAAGAGTGCGACTATGAAAATGTGAAAGTAGTGGCATCTGGCGGACTTGGAAAGATTATTTACGAGAACACTGACTTTATCGATGTGTATGATCAAGAACTTACACTTCAAGGTATGAGAATTATTTACGAGAAGAATAAGAACAAATAAAATGGCAAATGAGATTTTCAAAAACAAAATAGCATTGGCACCAATGGCAGGGACGACGGACCTGCCATTTAGATTGTTGTGCAAAGAACAGGGCGCGGACCTTTTTGTATCCGAGATGGTGAGTGCAAAAGCAATCTACTATGACAATAAAAACACTGAGCCTTTGTTAGAAATTGCTGAGTCAGACCACGAAATTGTTAAAAAGTATTTCAACACTCCAGTGGACGATCATCCAATAGGTATTCAGCTCTTTGGCGCAGACCCAGATATTATGGCTGATATGGCGGCGAAAGTGTGTGAGGGTAAGTGTGACTTTATAGATATAAATATGGGATGTCCGGTTCCTAAGGTTGTGAATAATCACGAGGGCTCATATTTGATGACGGATTTAAAACTAGCTGAGGAGATTATTTCTAAAGTTGTAAGTAAGATAGATAAACCAGTTAGTGTTAAGTTTAGAAAAGGTTTTAAACTGGATGACAATCAGGCGGTTGATTTGGCGAAGGTGGCTGAGGCTGCTGGTGCATCTGCGCTTTGTGTTCACGGAAGGACTAGAGAGCAGTACTTTAGCGGAGAGGCTGACTGGGATGTTATTCGCGATGTGAAGAATGCTGTTAAGATTCCAGTTATCGGAAACGGCGATGTTAAAACTGCCGAGGATGCAAAGAGAATGTTTGAAGAAACTGGTTGTGATTCTATTATGATAGGCCAGGCAGCACAGGGTAACCCTTGGATTTTTAAACAAGTAAAAGAATACTTAGAGACTGGAAGGATTATTGAGAAGCCTACTAAAAAAGAAATAAGAGACATGATTATTAGGCATGCAAACATGCTTTGTGACTATAAAGGAGAGTACACAGGTATTAGAGAGATGCGAAAACACATCGCCTGGTACACGCATGGACTACCACATTCAGCGCAGTTAAGGCAGGAGTGCAACCTTGTGGTAAGCATAGATGAACTAGAAAAATTGACGCAGAAAATACTATAAAAAATGCCCCTTTGACGAAGTCGCCAAATGGGCATTTTTTAGTTGACGATGAGGGGTAAGTAGAGTATTATATTCAGTGGTGCCTGGAGGAGGAAAAACCGGGCAGACTTAAGAAAAATCGATTATTTTACATACATGGAGGTTCAAAATGGGTGAAGATAAGAAGTTAGTATTTACTAAATCCCAAGTAAAAGAATTAGAGAACGAGTTGAAAGATTTGAAACTTGTTAAGAGAGATGAAGTGGCTGAAAAGATTAAAGTGGCTAGAGCTCAGGGCGATTTATCAGAGAACGCAGAGTATGATGCTGCTAAAGATGAGCAGGCTAAGATCGAAGCTAGAATTAGAGAGATTGAAAACATGCTCAAAAATAAAGAGGTCATTAGAGATAAAGATTTGGATGCTAGCGTGATTGGTATTGGTAGATCATTTAAGATTCGCGATATGGAACTTAAAGAGACTATGGAATACGAAATGGTTAACTCTACAAACGCTAACACATTGATGGGTAAAATTTCTGACGAGTCACCTGTTGGTA
>CADBBS010000016.1 GCA_902793045.1 uncultured Lachnospiraceae bacterium | reverse complement strand
GTAAACGCATAAACCGCATCTAATAAAGCAATATGAGCAGGACCACTAATCTCTCCATTAGAGAAGTGATTTGATATTCTTATAGAAAGATTATCAGCATATTCAAGATTCTTTAAGATTTGAGCATATATATCCTCGTTAATAACACTTAATGTTCCAGCCTGACCAAATTCTTCATCTTCTCCATCAAACTGGTAACTAGGTGTAACGGCATATGAGCCCTCTTTTGTCACACTTAAATCAAATTTGTCATTTGAGTTATTTGTTAGTGTGGCACCAGTATCATCTGGATAAACTGAGTATCCCTTGATAGCAGGAATCAATGAATCATCCATTTCTTCTAGTTCTTTGGCGCTTAATGCATCGCCGAACTGATCATAGAATACTGTAAACTGTTTCAAATCTTCAAGAGTATATGCACCGTCTTTGATTATTCTCATGGAAGGTTCTTTGTTAACTTCGTCAAAATCCATACCGACTGATTCTACTCTCTTAGCCTTCTCAACTATAACTTCAATATCCTTTATCTTTCCTTCGTATTCAGAAGCATTCTTAGGCGCTACATGAACACTATACTCACCTGGAGTGTCAGATACAAATTTAACTATATCTTTAGTCTTTCCAGTTTCCTCATTTACTTCTTGCTCAGTAACAATAGATGCACCCTTCACATCCTCATCCAAAGTAAACTCAAGTGCTGGTTTATCTCCAGGGAACTTAGAATTAAAGTAAGTAGTATAGTCAATACTTCGCATCAAATCGAGATCTGCACTTCCGCCCAATTCATTAATCTTAATTACGTTAGGATTAATAGGCTTAATAACAAGTTGGTAGTCTTCTTTCACTTCAACTGTTATAGGATTAATGTCATAGCCTTCTGAAATGGCCTCAATCTGGTAATTACCAGGAGCGTAAGCAAAGAAACTATTTCCTTTAATCTCTGCATTTGAAGTTTCATGTTTTAGTCTAAACTCTACACGTGGTTTATCTCCAGTCCATTCTTCATTGTTCTGATTATAGTATTTTAGCTGACTTCTAAGGTCTTTTATTTCTACAACATCGCCTGTTTTTGCAATCTTTAATTGATTACTATTTAATGCAGGTTCTTCAAAGATGATTTTATCAAGCCACATATTTTCTGCCACTCTAAGTTTGATAGGCTTGATTTCAAAGTCTAATTCATTTCCTTCTTCATCCAAAGCCCTTGCAGAAACCTTATATCCACCAGCTTTATAAACCGACAAGATATCATCTTGATCAATATCAGCATCATCAGTTTCATGACCACTGTAGTCAGTTACTTCAAATTTTAACTCTGGTTTTTCACCATTCCATTTTTCACCATACTGATCGTAAATAGAAATATAACTCTTCAAGTCAAAGCCCTTAACTTGCTCTTTCTTAGTAATAGTTAAATCATTCTCATCCAAATCAGATGGTTTATTGAATTCGATATTATCAATTATTGGTTCTTCTGTTGCTTCAATTATTTTCCAATCAGAAGTTACTTTATCTCTTCCTGCATCGTAACAGAATGCTCTTACTTTGTATTTGCCTGGCTCTGTAAATGTGGCTGTGCCATCTGGCTCTACTTCTATTCCATCCACATCATTGTCTTCCCAAAGAAGTTGAATATCCTTAGCCATTAATTCTCCGTCGTATGCTTCGGCATCCAAAACAGAGTTCAAGTTAACTTCCTTAGTGTATACACCTTTATAATTGCCATTAACTTCTATTAACTTCACAAACGATGATGAATCACTTGGATTAAACTTTATAGATGGTGTGAATACTTTATCCAAATCTTCTTTCGACATACATGGCTCATCATTTATCAAATTTTCATTTGAAATGATTTTTGCATCGTCATCAAACTCCCATCTTACGTACTGTGAAGGTTGAACGCCGTCAAAGGTGCCTCTCTTATCAACTTGAATCCATTGACTATCTAAGTCCTCATCTGTCACTAAAGTGAGAACTCCGCTCTTAACTTCTCCATTCTTTACGCCGTCCTCATCTCCATCACTTCCATCTTCAATTATCTCTTTATCATCATCAATCAGATACCAAGATCCCCAATCATCTCTGAATCCATAGAACTCTACTCCATAAGTATTTTCACCCTCTAGCTCAATGCTATCTAAATAAACCTTTTCTCCTGGTTGTACATCGTATTGTTTGTGGTTATCTTTCAAACTAACAGAGCTAAGAGGATAAAGTGCCAATACTTGATCTATAGAAGAAGTAATGTTCTTGGATGAAGATTCAAGCATATGCGCTTTCTCCATCAATGGTAACTCAGTAGACATCTGCGTCAAATTACTCTTGCCACCAGTAGCTCCTGATGGGATAGAGTGAGAATCTCTGTTATCCTCTGCTATTGCACTGTCTATTTCTCCCCATCTTATCTTCTCTCTCTTAGACCATGCCGATTTATCACAATATGCTCTATACTTACCCTTTGCTGCATCGTAACGAGCAGTATCTCTGTTAACTACAGCACGATTATAAAGACTGGCAAGACCACTACATCCGCTCTCGTTAGAACCATCTGAACCATCAAAAATAACGTTCATCCACTGCTTGTCGTATGTAGAAGGTTCAATACCACCAGTGGATCCATTAAAGTAATCTCCACTCATAGCAAAAATAGCTACCTTATAATTCAAAACAACTGGCTGTTGGTAACTCTCATCTACGTTACTATTCTCAACACTCTGTGTAACCTTTGCCACACTGTGTGGAGGAAGTGTCATTTCTGTATTTACAGTTTTTGTTTTAGAAACAGATTTAGTCTCTGTTTTACTTTTAGTAGTACTCCAAAGTTCATGCCAAGAATTACTGATACTTAAAGTACAACGTGGGAACATACAGTCACCATCTCCAAATCCGCCTATATTCCATTCAGTACCAATCTGTTGTTCCATTCCCCACTCATAAGTATCTTCCTGAGTGATTGAACTTTCTTCTGTACTTGTGTTTTCAAGTCCTGCAGACTGTGATGCCTCATGTGGTGTTGCATTTTTAAGGTATGATCTAGCACCGTCTTGTGTGTCTGTAGTAAAGTTAATACCAGCTAAATCAGTCACATTTCCTGCTTTACCCATAAGTATATCTTTTCCGTTATCGTACTTTTCAGCAGCCTCAATATACTTCAAATTTTTAGCAGCAACAGGAGTTAAGTCAAAATCATATACAGCCAATCCAAATGACACATAATCGTAATCAGCTGAAGCTCCTGCTCTATTAACACATGTTACAATATTACAAAAACCACTACCTGTTTTATCATCTGCCAAATCAGGAAGTCGG
The DNA here is from genome assembly GCA_902793045.1 of uncultured Lachnospiraceae bacterium. GTDB lineage: Bacteria > Bacillota > Clostridia > Lachnospirales > Lachnospiraceae > Eubacterium_G. The sequence continues at coordinate 18,024 of CADBBS010000016.1, read as the reverse complement.
TATAAATTGTCTGTTTTTTCTTTACTATTTCCTAGGAAATCATCAACAGAGTTATCATTATCGTCCGCACAGTTTCTCAATGATTGTCCCATCATTTTTCGAGCATCTGCCAAACTAGAAATAGCAGATATACCCTCTCTTCTCATCTCATCCCAGTTAGTTTCTCCATCATGTCTTAATCCACTACTAGCTAGTTGTGATGCAAGGTCTCTAACTGACCAATCATATTCTGAATAGCTATCATCCACACCTGGTCTATCAAATGAAAAGTGTTTGTCAAATGAATTGCTATCAGTCTTGCTATTACTCATCATTCCGCTGCCTTCTATGGTAACTAGTTGATCTGCTTGATCTCTGAAAAAGCTCTCAGCTATTACACCCCACTTAGGGAAAATATTATTAACAGCTATTCGCTCAAGCGTAGCATCATCTAGTTTCATAGTAGACTTACCACTAGGGTTAATGCTAGTATTCTTACTCATGTTATAGTAAGTGTAAGGATCTAGTGTAAATGACTTGATACCTGTTCTTTCTTTTGCTGGCACAGTGTCATTAGGATAATAATGAACACTAGTAGCTCTAGGTTTTTTAGCGTCTGCTTTTACGTATGTCATACTTGGCACACAAAAAGATACAGCCACAACAAAAACTAGTGCAACTGTCGCCACTCGTTTCATGATACTTTTTAGTTTTTTCATATTTTTTCCTCCATTTTTTGTTCGTTCATTTATTTAAACTCTTTTCTTTTAAAACTTTGATATCCCAATATTAACAAGCCAACTGCCACTGCTACACCTAATGCGCACCAAATAAGTCCTGATGGAATCACTTCAGATGACAGTATCTTAGCTGTTTTGGGATCAACATTTATCTTAATATATGCATCACTTGAAACAAGTGTGGCCGCACCGATTCTATCTACTGTTTTTTGGCTAAGGCCAGCTAGTAAACTACCTAGGCTTAAAACTGGACCAAGCACTACGCCGTACATAAATGCTGCAAACAGCGATAATCCATCTGACACTATAAGCATACAGATAATAAAGATAACTGCAAACATACTTAATCTTCTAATGCCATCAATTACTTCTACCATAGGATAAATCTTTGACGCAAACTGATGGTTGATTAGGGCGTACACTATCTTTAAGATTTCTGACACTAGTAAAAATGCTAAAGCACTTCCGAGTGTGACTATAAGTTTGCCAAAGTAAATTTGTTTGCGACTGAATCCACTACCAATCAAGTTTTTCATTGTGTGGAATTTGTATTCTTTGTGCGTGATGTCTGAAGTCAATATGATAGCCAAGAAAGGATAGAAAAGATTCACCATATTGTAGCCCCATGATGGTTCACCTTTCACAAAGTGATCAATCAAAATACCTAAGCCAAAAGCAACTACCAAAATGCCAAGCAATACATACAACTTAGGTTTTCTATATATAGAGTTAAACTCTGCTTTTAATAATCTACTCATTTTGACCTCCTTTCGCCATATCTACGAAGAATTCTTCCACATCGATAGCTTCAGCCTCCAACTCTGCTTCTGTTACTTCACGGATTAATTTTCCATCTAGAATAAATCCATAGCATGAACAAAGTTTGCCCATCTCACCTAGAATATGACTAGAAATCATTATAGTAGTACCATTAGCATTCATATCTAATAGCATCTTTCTTATTTCAACAATCTTAATAGGATCAAGTCCGTTAGTAGGCTCATCTAGAATAAGCAACTTAGGATTACCCAAAATAGCATTCGCTATACCAAGCAACTGTCTTTGACCTAGAGAAAATCCTTTAACCTTGCTGTTCATCTTGTCAGACATACCAACTTTTTCCATTGCCTCTCTTATAGCAGCATCAGGGTTGTTCAAACCAATAAGATCTGCTCTATATTTTAGATTGTTATAAGCAGACATATAATTATAGAAAGTAGGATTCTCAATAATAAATCCTATGTCTTTTCTAACATATGCAACTTCTTCATTCTTCTTCCCGAGAACTTCCATCTCGCCCTCGTTGGCGGGGCTCATACCAAGAAGAAGTCTCATAAGCGTAGATTTACCCGCTCCATTTCTACCAATAAGTCCGTAAATACTGCCCTCTTTCACATGACACGATACATTGTTATTGGCTGCATAGTTGCCATACATTTTTGTAAGGTTTTTTGTCTCAATAATGTTTGGTCTGTCATCATCAGCCAGAGTTTTATCTTCAAATGAGAAACTATCAATTCTCTTTAGAGTTTCATCTAGAATCTCTTGCTCTCTTCCAGCATTTTCTACTAAATCCAAGCCTTCTGCCTTAAATGCAAAAGTCTTCTTAACGCCGAAGAACTCTCTAAAGACTGTCTTAATATAGTCTATGCCGTAAACTAACTCTTGTTTATTACCGCCTACTGTAGTTACATAAACAACTTTCTTTACTTTAGATAGACTCTTAGAATCTCCTTTATCGTTATATTCAAAAGTAAGATCATGTACACATATGTTTTCAATATATGCTTTCAAAACAGCTGGGAAGCTATAATCCCAGAAAGGAGCAGCTATCACTACAGCCTCTGCCTCTTTAAACTGCTTTGCCAAGTCAAAGACAGGATCAGAAAAATCTTTAGCCTCCTGCTTAGCAATTCTTACTTTTAATGTTTCTTTGTCTAAGGGTTTTACTAAACCATTAGTCAAATCTACTTCTTCTACTTCGCCATTCCATTTTTTAACAACGGCATCTGCTAGAAGTTTGGTGCGCGACTCTTCTCTGATACACGCATTAACAAATAACAGTTTACTCATTTACTAAACCTCCTGCCCTGGTTGTGGTATTGCCTCTTTTTTAGCCTTACTAGCAAATACCAAAGCACATATAATTAATGCAAGCTGTACTACTGCAAAACATACTGAAATCCAGCTTGGCAATGAAGCACTTCTTAATCCTGTCAATACTGTTCCAATAATTGTGATTACTGCAAATACTTTTAAAGCACCTGTCTTTGCTGTATTCTTTGCTGCGCGGATGGCAAATACACCAACCAATACTACAAATATTGCAAAGATAACATCAAGTGTGATAAATGTACCCTTCAAATAATTATTTACCTGAACAGCTGTCAACTTTTGATCTTGGAATTGTTTAATAGTCTTTTCATCAAGTTTAACTACCCATCCTTTTGTAGTTGCAACTTTGACTATTCTATAAATACATCTAGCTACTGCTAATATGATTATTGCGATTCCTACGCCCTGTAATTTTTTACTCATAATAACCTCCTAAATAGATTCAACTCTCTTTGTTCCGTTCATTCGACCTTTAACATTATACCATATTTTAAAGGGGAACAGAATCAAAGACGCTGAATATATATTTAACTAGACAAAAAGAAAAAACAAAGATGCACGATCGACTTCTCTAGTGAGTGCACTTTGTTTTTTCTTTTTTGATATTAATAAATATATTCTTTATTCAGCGTCTTTGATTGAGAAGCTAATGCGTCCCATTCTATCCTTGCCTAGGCATTTACATTTTACTCTATCGCCTAGTGTTAGGTAGTCTTCTACGTGATTTACTCTCTCTTTAGCGATCTTAGAAATGTGAACCATTCCTTCTTTGCCTGGGGCGAATTCAATAAACGCACCAAATTCTTTAATGCTTACTACAGTACCTTCTAGGATTTGTCCTTCTTCGAAGTCTGTAGTTATGATTTCGATATATTCTTTTGCTTTATCGATAGCTTCTTTGTCGACGCCGCAGATTGAAACCATACCTTCGTCTGTGATGTCAATCTTAACGCCTGTCTCTTCGATAATAGCATTGATAGTCTTACCACTCTTACCAACAACGTCACCAATCTTCTCTGGGTCAATCTGCATTGACTCAATCTTTGGTGCGTATTCGTTAAGTTCTTTACGTGGCTCTGCGATAGCTGGCTTCATACATGTGTCCATGATGAATAGTCTAGCTTCTCTTGTACGCTTGATTGCGCCTTCTACTATCTCACGAGTTAGACCGTGAATCTTAATATCCATCTGAATAGCTGTGATACCTTCTGTTGTACCTGTAACCTTAAAGTCCATGTCGCCGAAGAAGTCCTCAAGACCTTGGATATCAGTTAATAGTACATAGTCATCATCAGTCTCACCAGTAACAAGACCACATGAGATACCTGCTACCATAGCTTTGATTGGAACACCTGTTGCCATTAGTGACATACATGATGAACATGTTGATGCCATTGATGTAGAACCGTTTGACTCAAATGTCTCTGATACAGTTCTGATAGCATATGGGAATTCCTCTTCGCTAGGAAGTACTGGCATAAGAGCTTTCTCAGCCAAAGCACCGTGACCAATTTCTCTTCGTCCTGGACCTCTTGATGGTCTAGTTTCACCAACTGAGTATGATGGGAAATTGTAGTGGTGCATATATCTCTTAGTTGTTACGTTCTCATCTAATCCATCGATTCTCTGTGACTCTGACAAAGGAGCCAAAGTACAGATGTTGCAAATCTGAGTTTGTCCACGAGTAAACATAGCTGAACCATGAACTCTTGGAATTAAATCAACTTCTGCAGCAAGTGGTCTAATCTGATCTAGCTCTCTTCCGTCTGGACGCTTGTGGTCTTTCAAGATCATCTTACGTACAGTCTTCTTCTGATACTGATAGATAGCCTCACCTAATACTGCTAGGTAATCTTCGTTCTCTGCAAAAGCTTCCTCTAACTTCTCAGTGATTTCTGAAATGTTAGCTTCTCTTGTTTGCTTGTCATCAGTAAATACTGCCACTTCCATTTCTTCTGGAGTAACGATTTCTTTGATGGCGTCGAATAATTCTTCAGGGATAGCCTGACTCTCATATTCGTGTTTTTCTTTACCAACCTCAGCACAAATCTTTTCGATGAATGCATTGATTTCTTGGTTGATATCATGAGCCATGTAGATAGCTTCAATCATCTTATCTTCTGGGATGATATTAGCACCGGCTTCAATCATAATTACTTTTTCTTTTGTAGACGCAACTGTAAGCTGTAGGTCACCTTCGTCCCACTGTTTCTGTGATGGGTTTACAACAAACTCACCATCCACTAAACCAATCTGTGTCATAGCACATGGACCAGCAAATGGAATGTCAGAAACGCAAGTTGAAATAGCTGAACCAAGCATTGCTACAATCTCTGGTCTACATTCTGGATCTACAGATAAAACAAGGTTGTTTAATGTGACATCGTTTCTGTAGTCTTTAGGGAATAGAGGACGCATAGGTCTGTCGATAACTCTAGCTGTAAGAACTGAGTTTTCTGAAGCCTTACCCTCTCTCTTATTAAATCCACCAGGAATCTTACCTACTGAGTACATCTTCTCCTCAAACTCTACTGATAGAGGGAAGAAATCGATTCCTTCTCTAGGCTTCTCTGAAGCCGTAGCTGTAGATAGAACTGTTGTGTCTCCATAGTGCATCATTGCTGCACCGTTTGCTTGTTTAGCGACTCTGTCGATATCGACTGTTAATGTTTTGCCGCCAATCTCCATACTAAAACTTTTCATTTCTTCTTCCGGCCAACTCTTTTGGCCTCTCCTTTTCTTAATTCTTTAACTTTTATGTAACCTTACATATACTAGCCTAAAATAAGGGAAAAATCAAGGTTTTAAGGCATAAAAAAGACTCCCTGGAATATTCCAGAGAGCCTATATTTCTTAATCCATCTGTTCAATTCTTCTGTTAATATAACCAATCAGCGCATCAACTGTACCATCAATTCCAAGTCTACTACTGTTTATACAAAGGTCATATGTTTCTGGATGACGCCATTTAGAAACTGTATGACTGTTGTGATACGCCTTTCTTATGGCATCGCGTCTAAACATCTCGCGAACTGCTTCTTTTTCATCCATTCCGTCTGTTCTCTTAAGTCTTTCTATTTTCACATCTTCATCAGCCAAGACAAAGATAGAGATTACACTGTTATGGTCTTTCAATATGTGCTCTGCGCATCTTCCGACCACGACAAAGGACTCGCCTGATTCTGATTTTTCTTTAATATAATCAAACTGCATCTGGGCAATATGATCTTGGAGTGAGTTTGTATGGCCACGCACACGTCTTGAACCAAACCATCCTCTTGGTTTTTCATCTAGCTTACGTACTTCGCCAGACTCCATATTCTTCTGCTCTGCAATTTCATCTAAAATGTTTTTGTCATATAGTTTTATGTCGAGTTTAGCCGCAATCTTTCTTGCAATCTCATGACCGCCACTTCCAAACTCTCTTCCTATTGTTACAATTACTTGTTTTGCCATATTTCTTCCTCCGTCTACTTAGCTATGCTGTTAATAACTTCCGTAATCTCATGGTTGTATCTGATAAAGATTACACCCATTGAAACCAACATTACAATTACTGTGGCAGGAACCGCACTCTTACAGTATTTGCCCCAGCCTATCATGTAACCGTGTTTAGCTGCCACTGAAGTACCAACTACGTTTGCACTAGCACCGATTGGTGTAGCACTACCACCTACGTCAGTACCCATTGAAAGCGTCCACGCCAAAACATGTCGATAATCTTTTTGAACGGCTGTTGGTGCATGCACTCCGCTTGCTAATCCAATGATTACTGGAACCATAGTTGCTGCAAATGGAATGTTGTCTACAAAGGCACTTGCTATAGCAGACAACCAAAGAACGATTGTAATTACAATATATGGATTTCCGCCACTGATATGACCAATACCATTAGCCATAACCTCAAGTACTTTTGTCTTTTCAAGGCCACCTACTACTATAAACAAACCAATGAAGAATAGTAATGTTTTGTAATCAACCTTCTTCAAAATGTTAAGTGCATTCTTACCAGCAACAATAAGTGTTAGTATTGCAATTCCAATACCGATAGTTGCTACTGTAAGTCCTGTCATTGAATGTGTTATAAGTAAAACTACTGCCAAGCCAAAAATGATTGAGCTAAAAACAAAATCTCTCTTGTTTACTATCGCTTCACTTGGATCAGGAATAGTTGATGTATCTATAGTCATATGTTCTTCTTCTATTAGCTTCTTTCTGAAAATCCAGAAGAAATAGAAAATGATTAACACTAAACTAATTAACGCGATTAGTCCTGTGTTTGTAATAAAGTCAAAGAATGAGTAATGCATAGATGTTCCAATAATAATGTTTGGTGGATCACCACACATAGTTGCACTACCACCAAGGTTCGCGCAGAATATTTCTGAGAGAATCATAGGTACTGGATCTATCTTTAATAGTCTTGCTAGTTCTACTGTGACCGCAGCTAAGAAAAGAATAACTGTGATACTATCAATAAACATAGCAAGGATAGATGACATTATCATAAAAGCCACAAACAAAGGAATTGGTTTGTAATGTACTAACTTAGCTAACTTTAGACAAAGCCATCTAAAGAAACCAGAGTGTGCCATTCCCTCTACCATTATCATCATTCCCGCGATAAATATGATGGTGGCCCAGTTAATACCTGTCACGCTCTCTGATGCATGTCCTGTAACAATCCAAAACTGGTCTTTGATGATCGACCTTACGTTCATTGTTTCACTGAATGCTCCATATCCGAGCTGTGAGAAAACAAAAAACATTATTATTGTAAGTACACCACATCCTAATGTGACGTATTGTCTTTCAATTTTGTCGATGACTATCAATACGAACATTGCGACAAATATTATAATTGCAACTATTTGTTCCGGACTCATCCGTTTCACCCTCTTTAAAAAAAATTAGGGGAAGATAAAATCAACCCCTAATTTAGTATAATACATATTTAATTAATTGTTAATAAGATTATTTCATTCTAAACTTCTTAACTGCATCTGAGATTTCTCTTAGTTCATCTTCACTCAAATCTGGAAGTTGCTCTAACTTCTCAGTGAAGTTTTCGATAGAATCCCTAAACTGCATTTGAGTATATGCATTGTAGTAACTTACTACTACTCCAGTAACGATAGCTATCGCAAACAATGAGTAGACAGATAAAAACATCGTTAGAATCCTAGCTAGTGTAGTACTTACAATTACATCTCCATTACCCACGGATGATGCAATCATAAAACAATAATAAATGCTTTGTCTATAAGTATGGACAGCTGGATCATTTAACCAGATGATTAATGCAATAAGAAAGAACACTGCAAAAAACGCAACTATTATTTTGTAAGTGTGTGTCTTCCTTAAAACACCTCTTAAAAGTCTCCATTTTTTGAATCTCATAATCTTATAATCCTCTTATTAAACTGATGGTGTATTATCTGGTGCTTCAGGCTCTACCGGAGCGCTTACTGTTGGTTCCTCTACAAAAGTAGGTTCCTCTGTTTCAGTCTTTGGCTCTTCGCCTTTGCAACAATCCATCTTCTTGTTAATCTCAATAATGTTCTTAACTCCAATAATTGCAAGCATTATTAGTTCGTAAATAATTCTTACGAGAATCGGTCCAAGAATCATAATCAAAAGTCCTGTTCCCAAATTTGCTATACTTAGACTAGTATGTGCTTCACTTGATGAGTTAAACATGGTACCTGTATTAGTGTAATATGTTTCCACTGTAAAGATTGTGAAAAATCCTCCGATAATACACATTGCTGTTGCAAGGATATACATTCCCTTCAACACGTAGTCCACGATTAATGTCTTAAAGTTAAAGAAATCATGGAATCTTGAGAATGCCTTACCAAACTTTTCCTTGTTCTTTGGTGGTAAGAAAAATACAATACCAACAATAGTTACAATTATTGATAAAACAATTGTTAATGCTGATGCTACACTTGGTGACATAATAACTTCCTCCTTATTATTAAATTGGTTTTCATTTACCTAGGTGTTATTATAAATGAAATTGCATTATATTAAAAGTGCATTTATTCTGATTTCGCTTCGCAAAAAAAGAGTTTCGCATTTGCGAAACTCTTTTGAAATTACTTTCTGATATCTAGCTTTTCAATTAACTCTCTGTACTCTTCAATATCATTAGCTTTGATATAGTCAAGTAGTCCACGTCTCTTACCAACCATCTTCAGAAGTCCTCTTCTTGAGTGGTGATCTTTAGCATTTACTTTTAAATGCTCTGTAAGTTCCTGGATTCTGTATGTAAGAATAGCAACCTGTACAGCTGGTGAACCAGTGTCTGTAGGTGTCTTACCATACTCAGCAGTTAACTTAGCCTTAACTTCTTTTGAAATCATAGTATTTACCTCCTATTTTTATTATCCCCTTACACTAAAGCACCGGTCGGAGTGTCCAAGCACTTCGTGTAGGTTTTAAACATGCTTAGATATATTAGCATACGCCCCAAATAATGTAAAGGACTTTATTGCTTCAATAACTGGGACATATCTTTCATAATTTGTTCCTTTAATTCGTCCACAGACTGGAACTTTTTCTCCGGTCTAATAAACTCATAAAATCTCACTTCTATAATCTCGCCATACAAATCATCTTTGAAGTTTAGGATGTGAGACTCAACTCTAATCTCTTTAGTATCCTCCACTGTTGGATTAACACCAATATTTGTAATGGCTGGATAACTCATATGTTTTGAAACTACTACCGTTCTATAAACACCGTTTGGCGGAAGCAGTTTATTTGAATCTGGAATGACATTGGCCGTAGGCAGTTCAATTGTTCTACCAAGGCTCTTGCCCTTCTCCACTTTTCCAGTGATTGTATATGGATGATCTAGCATCTCATTTACTTCTTCTATTTTTCCCTCAACAATCTTTTCTCTAATCTCAGTACTGCTGATGTCTGTGTCGTGGTACTGCTCTTTATCAATCACTGTGACAGCCAAATTGTTTTTCACCTGGTTTTCTTTTAAAAACCAAATGTCTCCTTTGGCGCCCGCGCCAAATCTAAAGTCAGGTCCGCAGACAATCTCTGTGGCACCAATCTTTTCTTTTAAAACTTTTTGCACGAACTCTTCAGGAGTGAGTGATAAAAACTCCTTCGTCAAAGGCATGCTCATGTAGACATCTACTCCTAGCGAGTCACAAATAAGTCTTTTTTCTGTCTCGGTAAAAATAGTGTTTTTGCTCTCGTCATTTAGAAAAGCGTCCGGCGAATCAGCAAATGTAAGAACTACTTTCTTTCTACCATTTGCATTCTCTGCCATTGTGTCTAAAAGTTTTTCGTGGCCTTTGTGGATGCCGTCAAACTTTCCGACTGTAACTATTGTATTATTTAGTTTTATTCCATCACTAAATTCAATAACTCTCATAATTAAATAAACATTTTTTCTGGTTTGTAAATTCTCTTGCCTGCATCAAATTTATATAGGCCGATGAATGTCTCATCTTCCTTGTAAACTCTAACTATCTGTCCATCTTCATGGTTCATCTTAAACTTAGTATCGCCCGATGTAAAAATGTTTCCATTCATAACGAGTTTTTCTGCATCGTCTGAAACCGCACATTTAGAATAGCCATCTAGCACTTCATCAATCGGCAAAATCAAATCATTAAGTTTTCCCTCATCTCTTGCCTTTTCAATGTCTTCTAGTTTCACTGACTCTTCTACTTTGAATCTGTCGACTTGGGTACGAGTGAGTTTTTCCATACATCCACCTACGCCCAAATCTTTTCCTATATCGTGACAGAGGGTTCTAATGTATGTTCCCTTAGAACAAGTGACATCCATAAACACTCTTGGAAGTTCGATACCCTTAAGCTTAATGTCGATAATCTTACAGTGTCTGGCTGGACGTTCAACTTCCTCTCCTCGTCTAGCTAAATCGTAAAGCTTTTGGCCTTTGATTTTTATTGCACTAAACATAGGTGGAATCTGCTCGTAGTCACCAATATAACCTTTGATAGTTTTGATGACCTTCTCTTCATCTAAAGCATCAATCTCTTCTTCTGTTGCTTTGTTAACAACCTTCCCAAAGATATCTTGAGTCTTTGTCTCGGTCCCAAGAAGAAGCGTTGCGCTGTATGTCTTATCTTTTTCAGACAAAACGTCACAAAGCTTTGTTGCTTTTCCAACACAGACAGGAAGTACTCCCACTGCGTTTGGATCAAGCGTGCCCATATGTCCAATTTTCTTTTGTTTTAATATTCCACGCAACTTCGCCACCACATCGTGCGATGTGTAACCTGGCTCTTTGTATACGTTAATAACTCCATTTAACATTTAAAACTCTTTTTCTATTTCTGCCAAAACGTTTTCGATGACAGAATCTTTGTCGCCCTCTATATCAAAGCCGGCAGCTCGTTTGTGTCCGCCACCGCCAAAGGTAACCGCAATTTTACTTACGTCTACTCTATCTTTTGAACGAAGACTTACCTTGTATTTATTGTCGTCTAGCTGATATGCAAACATGGCAACTTCCACGCCCGACACATTTCTGATTGATGCAATAACCGCATCCAAGTCATTTGTAGTAAGACCATATTTTTCCATCAACTCGCTTGTGCAATATCCGTAGATTACCTGTCCATCCATAGTTACAACTGTGTTGGTCTGAATCTTGGCTGTAATCATCATCTGGTTGTATGACTTCTTGTAGAATGTCTCTTCCAAAATTTCATTATGGTCAATTCCAAACTCCATCATCTTTGCTGCGATGCGAAGAGTTCTAGGTTTAGTGTTTTGGAATCTAAACACGCCTGAATCAGAAGCTATGCCCATGTACATTGGTGCAGCAATACTTGCGTCAAACAATTCGACATCTAATGTGTCAAACAATACTTCGCAGGCTGAACTAGCATCTGCTTCCACTATGTTTTCATCAGCATAGCCTTCGTTTGACTTGTGATGATCTAGACAAAAAGTTCTCTTTGCCTTTTCAAAGTATTCGACGTTCTTGCCAAGTCTATCGGCTGATGCAGTATCAAGCGCGATAAACAAATCATACTCTGTACCGTCAAAATCACCAGTATCCACTTCATCAATATTTTCAATGATTCCATACTTTGGATCAACATATTCCAAATGAACTCTTACATCTAAATCTGGTCTGTTTTTCTTCAAATAATTATAAAGAGACATGCAAGAACCTATAGCATCTCCATCTGGTCTTATGTGTCCTGCTATACCAATCTTTATAGCATCTTAGCATCTCCAATAATGTCATTAATCTTCATCATTTTGAGCCTCCTCTGTGTCAGACTCATCATCTGAATCTACGTGCAAGTCATCAATCATCTTTGAAAGTTTCATTCCATACTCGATTGATTCATCGTACACAAACTCTAATTCTGGAGTGTTTCGAAGGTTGATTGTGTGCGCAAGTTCTTTTCTAATAAATCCTTTGGCACTCTTTAAACCTTCCATAGTGTCTTCTTTCGCTTTGTCATCACCAAGCACACTGATAAAAACTTTTGCAGTCTTTAAATCAGTAGCCACTTCCACTGCCACTACAGTAGTCATCATAGCAATTCTTGGGTCTTTAAGTTCACGAATGATAACACCAAGTTCTCTTTGAACTTCCATATTTATTCGGTTGTTTTTAATACTACCTTTTTTCATAATTATTTCCTCATAAAACTATTAGCGAGCCGCTTGGCTCGCCAAAGTTTATTGTCTAGCAACCTCGTGCATTACATATGCTTCTACCATATCGCCTTCTTGTACATCGTCGAAGTCTTCGAATACAAGACCACACTCGAAGCCTGCCTTCACTTCCTTAGCATCGTCCTTGAAACGTTTTAGTGAAGCCAAGTCACCTTCAAAGATCTGCTCGCCTTCACGAGTGATACGAACTTTACATCCTCTCTCGATCCAACCGTCTTCCACGTATGAACCAGCGATATTACCAACACCTGAAGCCTTAAATATCTGACGAATCTCTGCATGTCCAATAACACTCTCTTCGAACACTGGAGCAAGAAGTCCCTTCATAGCTCTCTCAATATCGTCAATAGCGTTATAGATTACATCGTATAGTCTGATATCAACTTTTTCATTACGAGCAGTCTCCTCAGCTAGTGAGTCAGCCTTTACGTTGAAACCGATAATAACTGCGTTTGACGCAGAAGCAAGGATAACGTCTGACTCTGAAATGTTACCAGCGCCGTCGTGGATAACCTTAACTTCAACTTCCTCATTTGAAAGTTTAGTCAAACTCTGCTTAACAGCTTCCACTGAACCTTGAACGTCAGCCTTAACAATAAGGTTAAGTTCTTTAAGTTCACCAGCTTCAATCTGTGAGTTAAGATCCTCAAGTGTAATTCTAAATTTATTCTTTTCAAGCATCTTCTGCTTGCTGTCCTCTACGAATGTAGCCGCAAAATCCTTTGCCTCGGCCGAAGTCTTTGTAGAAACAAATACTTCACCAGCGTTTGGCACACCGTTAAGACCAAGAATCTCAACTGGTGTAGATGGGCCAGCTTTTTCGATTGCCTTTCCTCGATGATCTGCCATTGCACGAACTTTACCGTGTGTAGCACCGGCAGCCACGTGGTCACCAATCTTAAGTGTACCCTTCTGGATAAGAGCTGTAGCAACAGGTCCCTTACCTTTATCTAGCTTAGCCTCTACTATGATACCTCTAGCCTCACGGTTAGGATTAGCCTTAAGTTCAAGAACGTCAGCCTGAAGAAGTACCATCTCTAGTAGATCGTCAATACCCTGTTTTGACTTAGCTGATACTGGAACCATCTCAACATTACCACCCCACTCTGTTGAAAGGAGTTCGTGCTCAGATAGACCCTGCATAACTCTGTTTATATCTGCACCTGGTTTATCAATCTTATTGATTGCAACAATGATTTCAATTCCAGCCGCTCTAGCATGGTTGATAGCCTCAATAGTCTGTGGCATAACACCGTCATCAGCTGCTACTACCAAGATAGCGATATCTGTAGACTGTGCACCACGCATACGCATAGAAGTAAACGCCTCGTGTCCTGGAGTATCAAGGAATGTAATCTTTCTTCCATTGATTTCAACTACAGAAGCACCAATATGCTGTGTGATACCACCAGCTTCGCCTTCTATCACGTTTGTCTCTCTAATAGCATCAAGAAGTGATGTCTTACCGTGGTCAACGTGACCCATAACACAGACAACTGGAGGACGTTTTTCCATATCCTTCTCGTCTTCTTCGTCTTCCTTTAGAAGTTCTTCTATGATGTCTACTTTTTCTTCTTTTTCGCAGATGATGTCATAGCCGATAGCAATCTCTTCGGCATCTTCGAATGAAAGCTCAGTGTTTACTGTCACCATCTTGCCCTCTAAGAATAATTTCTTGATGACATCTGATGCAGTCATCTTCATTCTCTCAGCTAGCTCGCCAATAGTGATAACATCTGGCACTTCGATAACTTTAATCTCTTCACGCTTCTCTTCTTTCTTCTTAGGCTTTGTAAGTTTCTGTTTTGAGAAGTCACGTGCCTTTCTGCCACTTGGGCCATCCTCGAATCTTCTATCTGCGTTTCTGTTATCTCTTCTCTTATTATTTTTCTTTCTGCCTTTGCCTTTGGCTGGAGCGTCGTCTTTACGAACCTCCATCTTTTCTGGGCGATGTTTTCTACCTCTGCTTGGCTTATCACCATCGTCAGATGCTTTTCTTACAACGCCACCCTTCTTTCCATCAGAAACTGGACCAGTAATCTTTCTGCCCTTTTTCTTTGGCTTAGCAGGTTTTTCTTCCTTCTTCTCCTCTGGAGCCTCAACAGCCTTCTCTTCTGTCTTCTTCTCAGCCTCTTTAGCTTTTGCTGTAGCCTCTTCAGAAGTTTTCTTCTTTCTTCTCTTCTTAGTTGTGCCTTCAGATTCAGAAGAACTTGATTTCTTTCTGCGCTTCTTGTGCTCACCGTGATGCTTGTGCTCACTTGAACTTCTATGTTTACGCTTTTTCTTTCCGTCCTTTGAACCTTCGCCTGTCTTTAACACACCACGACTTGTAATGATTACGCGTGGTTTCTTTTCTTCTTCTTTTTCTTCATCTGAAGATTCTTCTGTCTTTTCTTCAGCTTCTTCAGCCTTCTCTTCCTTTGGCTCAGCCTTCTTTTTAGCTGTAGACTTTTTAGGTTTCTCTTCCTTTTTGTCATCAGCTTTCTTTGCGGCTCCGCCAAAGTGCTTTCTAACTTTTTCTATGTTGTCATCTTCAATTGAACTTTGAGCTTTGACTTCGACGCCCTCACCTGCGAGGAATTCCACTACATCTTTACTCTTAACGTCCAATTCTTTGGCAACTTCATGAACTCTCATTTTTGCCATAGTTTATTCCTCCTCTTTTGCGTCTTCGTCCTTCTCGTCAGCATTTTTATCGTCAGCCTTTTCATCAGCCTCTTCTACTTCGTCGTCATACTCGCCGTCGTACTCTTCTTCTTCGTCGTACTCGTCCTCGTATTCCATATCGTACTCATCATCGTACTCGTCATCATACTCGCCATCATAGTACTCATCATCGTAGAAGTCTTCCTCGTCAAATACGTACTGGATTCCTTCTTCCTTAGCCTGAGCCTCGCTCTTGATGTCAATCTTATAATCAGTAAGCTTAGCAGCAAGACGAGCGTTCTGACCTTCTTTACCGATTGCAAGTGAAAGTTGTGAATCTGGAACGATTACTGTAGCTTCCTTGTTTTCTGGATCAGCCAAAACGTCGATAACCTTTGATGGGCTAAGCGCGTTTTCAATTAAGATAGCTGGGTTGTTACTCCATGTAACGATATCAATCTTTTCGTTTTGAAGTTCATCAACAACAGCGTTAACTCTTTCTCCGTTAACACCTACACATGCACCTACCGCATCCACATCTTCGTTGTGTGAGTAAACTGAAATCTTTGAACGTGAACCAGCTTCACGAGCCACGCCCTTAATCTCAACTGTGCCGTCTGCTATTTCTGAAACCTCTAATTCGAATAGTTTTCTAACTAACTCTGCATGAGTTCTAGAAACGATAATTCTAGGACCACGCTTTTCATTCTTAACATCAACCACGTATAGTTTGATTCTATCGTGTGGTCTGAAGTGCTCACCTGGAGCCTGCTCTTTGTCTGTAAGAATAGTGTCTGCGTTATCTAAGCTGATATTGATTGTTCTTCCATTGATTCTCTGAACAATACCCGTGATAAGCTGACCTTTCTTTTCGATGTATTTATCATACACACTCTTTCTCTCTTCTTCTTTAAGTTTCTGAAGGATACCGTTCTTTGCACTTGAAATAGCAATACGTCCGAAGTCCTTAGAGTCAACCTCTACTTCTACTGTATCGCCTAACTTTGCATCAGGATTGATTAGCTTAGCATCTTCTAGATTAATCTCTGAGATGTCATCCATGCTCTCCTCAACTACTTCCTTCACCGAATAAACGTGATACTCACCAGTCTCTCTGTCGATAACTACGTGTGAGTTTTCCTCTTTTTTAAAGTTGTTTTTGTAAGCAACTTGTAAGTTAGTCTCGATCACGTCAAATAGAACATCCTTATCAATGCCCTTTTCCTTTGATAATGCCTCAATAATTTTCATAAATTCACTTGCCATTTTTCTTATATCCTCCTAAAACTCAATATATTCTCTAGCCAGAGAAACATCTGCTCTGTCTATTTTTATTTCATTACCTTCTTCTATTTCAATGGTAATAGTTTCTTTATCATAAGACTTTAAAAGTCCTACTATCTCTTTCTCGCCATCTATAGCCTTGTATAAATGGATTTCGCAAACTTTTTCTAAGTTTCTATCGAAGTCCCTATCCTTTTTCATCGGCCTGCCGAGTCCCGGCGAACTGACTTCTAAGATATACTGTTCATCGATAAAGTCCTTTTCATCAAGTTTGTCGCTAAGTGGTCTTGAAACTGACTCTAAATCATCAATAGTAATACCACCTGGTTTGTCCACAAAAACCCTTAAATAGTAGCTATTTCCTTCTTTGACGAACTCTGTGTCCACGAACTCAAAGCCTTTTTCGTCTATAAGGGGCATAACTAATTCTTCGGTCTTTGCCTCTACATCTTTACGTTTAGACATTTGTCCTCCTAATTCATAGAAAAAAGCGGCCCTTTCGGACTGCTTTTCGTTTCATCTAGTATTCTGTTCACAATAGGCATTATATAAGTATAAATGCGTAATGTCAAGGTTTATTTGACGTTCTCAAACAGTTTAGCCTTAGAGTGTTTAACCTTAATTTCGTACCATTTAACACTTAGCGCTGGGAAGAGTCTTGAAAATTTATCCATGAATTTGGCGTCTCTTCCTATTAAACCTCTTACTTTTTGCTTCAAGATCTTTCTTGAAATCTTTTCCGCTGCCTTTTCTGGTGTGAGTTTTAGTCTCTTTTGAAGTCGTTTATCTATAGTTTTATACTGATTTCTAAAATATTCAGTATCCACAAAACCCGGAATCATATATCCAACATACATCTCACGTCCAAGTTCAGCCACCAAGCTCTTTGAATAGGACAAAAGCGCTGCCTGGCTCTCCGAATGTGCAGAAGTCCCCAACAAAGGAACCAGCGCATCCGCGCTTACTATATTTACAATACCTGGCATATTGGATTCGCGAATTATTGGTAGCAATGCATTTACTGCATATCTATATGAATAATAATTTACGTCGAAAGTTTCACGAATCACATCTTCTTTGTAGTTGGTGATTCGCTGAAGCATAGGGAGTGTTCCTACATTATTAATAAGGATATCAATCTTTCTACCCTCTTCTTTTAGCTCCATCGCCAAAAGATCCCAGTTTTCTTCCTGACTAACGTCAAAAGCTCTGTACTCAAAGAAGTCTGTCATATAGGTAAGGTTTGTTTTTACATAGTGCAGCTTTTCCTCCGACTGTCCGATTCCAATCACGCGACAACCATAGTATCTAACAAGCTTCTCTGTTAAAGCTCTACCTATTCCAGATGATGCTCCCGTTATTAAAACTGTTTTGTTTCTAATCCACTCCATAACTGTTTCTACTTTAACATTTACAAAAAACTATTGCAAATATATAGATTATTGTTATAATAAGTCTTGGTCTTGGCTCGTTGGTCAAGTGGTTAAGACGCCGCCCTCTCAAGGCGGAATCAGGGGTTCAATTCCCCTACGAGCTGTAAAAAGCACTCCAAACGGAGTGCTTTTTT
>CADBBS010000015.1 GCA_902793045.1 uncultured Lachnospiraceae bacterium | reverse complement strand
TCGCGCAGCCGGGGAAGTAGCGGATCCCTTTACCTGAAGTCCGCTTTAGCAGGGGTGATGATTTGCCTCGGGTTTAGATGGTAAGGCTGCCCTTTATAAGCGATGTTGACGTTTGGGTCTTATGCATTAGAACTCTATGAACCGTGTCAGGTCAGGAATGAAGCAGCACTAAGTAGATAATTCTAAGTGACATGAGGGTGCCTAGACCGAGTTGGCTGTAGAGGTAACGCTTATGATTTACTCACAAAGCAAGTCGCGCGATATTAAAAAGTAGGATGAAGCATCATCCTACTTTTTTAGTGTAAAAAAGGCCCGAATTTCGTCAAAAAAGCCGTTTTTCTATCTTGAATGAGACCCCAGAATATTATATAATATTTCCAAAGGTGTGTGCGCAGGTCAAAATTGCTACAACACCGATAAATTAAGGGGATTTTAAGGAAAGGGACGTCATGTCTTATCAAGCATTATATAGAAAATTTAGACCTAATACTTTTGACGAAGTAAAGGGACAAGACCATATAGTTACGACTCTTAAAAATCAGATTAATTCTGATAGAATAGGACACGCTTACCTTTTCTGTGGAACACGTGGAACAGGTAAAACTAGTGTGGCTAAAATTTTGGCGCGCGCGGTTAACTGTGAAAAACCAGTGGACGGAAGTCCTTGTATGGAGTGCGAAACTTGTAAGACTTCAGAGGGCGGAAGTGCTCCTAACATCATCGAGATGGATGCCGCATCTAACAACGGTGTGGATGATGTAAGACAAATTATTGAAGAGATTCAGTACTCACCAACAGTGGGTAAATATACAGTATATATTATTGACGAGGTACATATGTTGTCTGGTCCAGCGTTTAACGCACTTTTGAAAACGCTAGAAGAACCGCCAGCATATGTTATTTTTATACTTGCAACTACGGAACCTCATAAGATTCCAGTTACTATTCTTTCTAGATGTCAAAGATATGATTTCAAGCGTATCTCTATTGAAACTATCGTAGACAGACTACAGGAGTTGATGGACAAAGAGGGAATAAGCGTAGATGAAAAAGCGCTTCGCTACATTGCAAAAGTAGCTGACGGCTCTATGCGTGATGCACTAAGTTTGCTTGATCAGTGCATAGCATTCTACTCAGACCAGGAGCTCACATACGAAAATGTGTTAGAAGTTTTGGGTGCTGTGGATAGTGAAGTGTTCAGTCGCTTGATTAGATGTATTATCCAAGGCGATGTTGCAAGCACTATGAAGATTTTGGACGAGGTTGTTATCCAAGGTCGCGAGCTTGGTCAGTTTGTAAATGACTTCATTTGGTATTTGAGAAACCTAATGCTCGTCAAAGGGTCAGAAGATGCCATGGAAGTGATTGATGCTCCAATGGAGAGAATCGAAGCTCTTAAAGAAGAGTCCGAGATGGTAGACAATGAATCTGTTATGAGATATATCAGAGTACTATCAGAGACAGCTGCGCAGATCAAATACTCAGATCAAAAGAGAGTGCTTCTTGAGATTGCACTTATCAAACTTAACACTCCAGCCATGGAGAACGATTACGAATCATTGGTTAACAGAATTTCAGTTTTGGAAAACAAAATTGAAAGTGGAAATATAAAAGTAGATGCTGCTCCAGTTAGAAGAGCGAATGCCGAAGTGGTTACAAATGGTAATCCTTTGCCGGAGGCGGATGAACCAGCGGATGCGCCAAAGGAAGAACCAACGGAGGAGCCTGTAGACAAAGCAGTGCCAGAGGATGTTCAGTATGTGGCTGACAACTGGAATATGGTTCTAAATCACATGAGTCCTTTGGAGAAGGCTAATTTTAGAAAAGTCTCACTTGCTGTTAAAGGTGAAGATACATTGCTTATTGTGTTTGAGCCTAATGACATAATGTTCGGTGAGTGTAACACTATAGAGATGATAGACATGATTAATACCATAATAAAAGAACAGATTAAAAAAGATGTTCAAGTTGAGATGACTCAAAAGAAATCAAGTGGTAACGAAAACTATTTTCAGATTATTTCATCTAAAATAGATCTAGAAATCGAGGAGGAAGATTTTTAATGGCTAAGAAAGGCGGATTCCCAGGCGGTATGCCAGCTAACATGGGAAATTTAATGAAACAAGCTCAGAAGATGCAGCAGCAGATGGCTGAGGCTCAGGAAGAACTAGAGGCTAGTGAATTCACAGCATCAGCAGGCGGCGGTGTTGTTGAAGTAACAGTGGGCGGAAACAAAGAAATTAAAAATATTAAGATAGATCCAGATGTAGTTGACCCAGAAGATGTTGAGACATTGGAGGATTTGGTGACTGCAGCTGTGAACGAAGCTATCAGAAAGATGGAAGAGCAGACCCAGGAAGAAATGTCAAAGATTACTGGCGGAATGGGTGGCTTATTCTAAGGAGCGAAAGTGGATTACTATAGTGGTTATATTACAAAGTTAATAGATGAATTATCAAGCCTTCCTGGAGTTGGTTCTAAAACTGCGGGTAGACTTGCTTTTCATATATTGGATATGCCTACGGATGAAGTGGAAGGTTTGGCGAATGCTTTGGTTGAGGCAAAGAAGAACGTGAAGTTTTGTAAATGCTGCCAGACTTTGACGGACCAAGAGATTTGTCCTATTTGTAGCAGTGATGAACGTGACCAAAAAACTATTATGGTCGTTGAGACTACAAAGGATATGGCCGCTTACGAGAGCGTGGGTGAGTACAAAGGCGTTTATCATGTTTTACATGGAGCTATCAATCCGATGGCCGGCATCACTCAAAACGACATCCGCCTCAAAGAATTATTCGAGCGCTTGAAAGACGATGTGGACGAAGTTATTATCGCTACAAACTCAAGCGTGGAAGGCGAAGCTACAGCTATGTATATAAGTAAGGTGGTTAAACCTCTTGGAATTAAGGTTTCAAGAATTGCCAGTGGTGTTCCGGTAGGTGGAGACCTAGAGTGTATTGACAATGTAACATTACTTCGTGCTTTGCAAGGACGTGTAACTATATAATCTTAAGAGGAATTGAAAATGGGAAAAGTAGAACAAGACGGAAAAATTGAACAATTTAAAGCTGCTATGAACAACAGAGATTATGACACTGCAGTACAGATTGCAGATACTCTTGATATTAAACATATCAGAGACAACAATATGCTCAGTTTGATTGCGGATGCATATGAACTGTCAAATGACTATGAATTAGCAAAGCAAGTTCTTCTTTACGCGTATGAGAATACAAAAGCAGGAAGACACTTAGCTTACAGACTATGTCTTGTTTCGATTAAGAATGGGGAGATTGACGAAGCTGAAGAGTATTATGAGGACTTTGTAGAGATGGCGCCAAAGGATACAGGCCGCTACGTACTAAAATACAAAATGGCAGAAGCCCTAAACAAACCAAAAGATGAGTTAATCAAAATTTTGGAAGACTATGTAAATATTGACATGGAAGAAAAGTGGGCTTACGAGCTCGCAAAACTATATAAAGAAACTGGAGATACAGCAAAGTGTGTTGAATTATGTGATGAGATGGGCCTTTGGTTTTCTGAGGGACGCTATATCAAAAAGGCTATGGAACTCAAGAAGTCTATTCAGCCTCTTAACATCACTCAGCAGCAGTTGTTGGACAAGGAAGATCCAGTGGAGGAGGAAGAAGTGGTTGAAAAGCCAAAGAGTGAACCTCATGTTTCAAAGAGTCCAATAGAATCCATTATGGAGAAACAGCCTGAACGCACTCCATATGAAGAACCAGAACAACCAAAGAGCTTTGGTATAGATTTGAGCAAAGAAGAACAACCAAAGTCATTTAAGCCTGGCTTGGATAAACCTTTGGGCGAGTCGAGTTTCGAGAATGAGCGACAAAATGAATATAAACCTTCATTCGATATTACTGAAATCAAAGTGGCAGATGAGCCAAAGATTCAGCCAGAAAGTATTTTGACTGCTCAGCCTGTCGAAGAAGGTCCTCAACAAATGAGTTTCTTTAATGATGACTCACCATCTAACAATAAATATGATGAGCCAAAGGAAACTCCAACTTTTGAAAAGCCTGATTTCCTTAAAGAAGAGAATATGCCAGATATGTCTGAAGCACCAGCAGAGGAACCTTTGCCGGGCGTTGATGATGTAGAGGATATGCTTAAGTCTCTTCAGGAGAGAGGAATCTTAGGAGCAGACACTGTGAACAAAGCAGTGAATGCCATAAATAGTGATACTCATCAGATCGAGGAAGAACTAAAAGAAGAAGTTGACAGTATTATGAGCAAGCAGGAAGAAGAACCAGAGGTTGAAATTCCAGAAGAGCCTGTGACAAAGGCAGAGGATTTTGAAAAACCACAGAATAGATACACGAGAGAAGAGCCGGAAGAAATTGAACCAATAGTTCCAGATATGGCAAGCAATTTCTCTGAAGATGATGATGTGGCAGAGAAAATCATTCAAGGAAAAGATTTCACTCAGCCTGATATCCCTGAACTAGACGATGCAGAGGACAGCAAATTCCACACTGTTCAGATTGGAAACAAGTGGGAGGCTGATGATGAAAGTGAAACTGAGAGTAACTTGGTAGAAGATTCTGACAGAGCACCAGTGGAAGCTGGGGTTTTAGATGATTTTGAACCAGAAAAAGAAACTAGTTTGGAAGATGGAGCTACAAAAGAAGTGGGTGATGTTTTGGCGAAGCCTACAGAGGTTATGCCTGATAGTGATGAACTAGAAAGAGAAAGCAAGAAGCCTATCCAGTCAGCGAAAGTTTTGGATGAGGCAGTGAAGCCTACTAGCGAACAACCAAAGGATGTTCCAGTGTTTGACTTGTCTGGAGAGTACACTACTCAGGACAACAGCAAACTAGAAGCAGAAGCACCTGTAGCTGAGCCTGCACCTGAAGTAGAACAGAATCAGGAGCCAGCAGCAGAGCAGAACCAGGCGCTAACAGTTGATAACAAACTAGAGCCAGCTCCAAAGATTGAAAAAGTTCTAAAAGAGAGCAATGGATCTTCAGCAAATATCGATATGATTTCTGGAGAGACTCCAGATAATAAACCTAAAGAACAGATGGGAGCGCCAAAGGAAGAACCTAAGACAGAGGTAAAAGAAGAACCTAAGGCTGAAGTAGAAGAAGAACCTGAAGAGAAGGCGGAAGATTTAGGAGCAACTAAGGTGGTTGATGTTCCTGTCAAAAAAGAATTAAAACATAAGATGCGCAAGGAGAAGAAAAAAGAACTAAACACTCAGCGCGTTAAATTTGATGTAGAAGATAGTGATATGGCTGTATTCGGCAACTACTTAAATGTAGAAGGTCTAGAGGATGCAGTTAAAAAAGTTTGTAACGACCTTATTAAGAAGTTTACAGGACAAGAAGACACTAATGCTAATGTCATTGTTATGGGTGATGAGAAGACTGGAAAAACAACAATGGCTATCGAAATCATTAAGCTTATTAATAAGAAGAGTGAAAGAAGAAACAGAAAGATTGCCAAGATTAGCGCAAGCACTTTAAACAGAAAAGGATTCATTAGCATTCTAGGTAAGATTAAGGGTTGTGATTTAATTATTGAGAATGGTCATGAAATACATCCAACTACTATCCAGGAAATTGTGAAGGCTCTTTCTCCAAATACTACAGATTCAATTATTATCTTAGAAGCAGAGACTGAACCTATGGAAGAACTACTTTCATCAACAGTTGGTCTAGGACAGGCATTCACTCATGTTGTTAGAATTAAGCAGTACAACATCCGCGAGTGGGTAGCATATGGAAGTGAGTATGCAAAGACCCAAGGATATAAACTAGATGAGGTGGCAGAATTAGCATTATTCAAATCTATAGATGATGCATTCGGCGCCCACAAAGGAATTAGCAGACTAGATGTAGAAGAAATCATCGACAAAGCTATTGCAAGAAGCGATAGATTTGGAAAGAAACTGTTTGGTTCAAAGAAAGATGACGAGGGACTCAAACTTTTAGATGAGTCAGATTTTAATATAAATTTAAAGTAGAGAGGAAAAGCGATGGAAAGATTAGAACTTCAAAGCATTGCGAATGAAGTGAGAAAAAGCATTATTGTGGAAACTCACGCGGCCAAGTCAGGCCATCCGGGTGGTTCACTTTCTTGTGCAGATATGATTACATATTTGTATTTTGAGGAAATGAATGTAGATCCAAAAAATCCTGACAATCCAGATCGTGACAGATTTGTTTTGTCGAAGGGACACTCTGCACCAGCGTTGTATGCTGTTTTAGCGGAGCGTGGATTTATTCCAAAGGAAGATTTGGAATCACTTAGAAAACCTGATTCATATTTGCAGGGACACCCTGATATGAAACACACACCTGGTGTTGATATGTCAGCGGGTTCTTTGGGACAGGGAGTATCCACGGCAGTAGGAATGGCGCTTGCAGCCAAGCTGGATGGAAAGTCTTACAGAACCTATACTGTTTTAGGCGATGGAGAGATTGAGGAAGGTCAAGTTTGGGAAGCAGCTATGTTTGCTGGACACAGAAAATTAGACAACTTGGTGTTCATTATTGATAACAATAACCTTCAAATCGATGGTACATTAGAGGATGTATGTTCACCATATCCTATCGAGCAAAAGTTCGAAGCTTTTAATTTCAATGTAATTGATATCAATGGTCACGACTTTGGCGAGATAAGAGCAGCGCTAGACGAGGCAAGAGATGCCAAAGGAAAACCAACTGCTATCATAATGAGAACAGTTAAAGGAAAAGGTGTTTCATATATGGAAAACCAGGCTGGTTGGCATGGTAAGGCACCAAATGATGAGTTGTGCGAACAAGCCCTTATTGAATTAGAGGGAGGTGATGCATAATGGCAGAAGAAAAAAGAATTGCAACTAGAGAGGCATACGGTGATGCACTGATAGAGTTAGCAAAAGAACATGATGATCTTCTAGTTTTAGATGCAGATTTAGCGGGAGCAACCAAGACAGATAAGTTCCAAAAAGAATTTCCAGATAGACACATAGATTGTGGTATAGCAGAGCAGAATATGATGGGTATAGCAGCAGGTTTATCTACTTGTGGAAAAGTACCGTTTGCAAGTTCATTTGCAATGTTTGCAGCAGGACGTGCATTCGAGCAGATTAGAAATACAATCGGATATCCACATCTTAATGTTAAGATTGGAGCTACACACGCAGGTATTTCAGTGGGAGAGGATGGAGCTACACACCAGTGTAATGAGGACATCGCTTTAATGAGAACAATCCCAGGTATGACAATCATCAATCCTGCTGATGCAGTAGAGGCTAAGCAAGCAGTAAAGGCTGCATATGAGATAGACGGGCCGGTTTATATGAGATTTGGTCGTCTAGCAGCACCAATTATAAATGATGAGTCATATAAGTTTGAGTTAGGTAAAGGTGTGAAGATGAGAGAGGGTAATGATGTAACAATCATTGCTACAGGACTTATGGTATCATCAGCGCTAGAAGCGGCAGATATGTTGCTTAGGGATGGAATCAGCGCCGAAGTAATAAACATTCACACTATTAAACCAATCGATAAAGATATAATTATAGAGAGTGCTAAGAAGACAGGAAGAGTAGTGACAGTGGAAGAACACTCAGTGATTGGTGGTTTGGGAGATGCAGTATCAGATGTGCTAGTATCGTATCACCCAACAGTTCAGACAAAGATTGGTATTAATGATGAGTTTGGACACTCAGGACCAGCTCTTGAACTTCTAAGTGAGTTTAGATTGGATGGAGAAGGTGTTTGTGCAACTATTAAAGAAATATTTGCATAATTAATTACAATAAAAAAGAAGCGGTGGTTTTCCCACCGCTTCTTTTTCTATGCTTAACTGTCGAAACTCCAGTCCAATGGATCTTCATCTGAAATATCTTCGTCCACTTCGTCAATAGATGAATCGATATCATCCGTTAGATGACTATCTTCGTTCACTGACAATACATCCAAAGATATCTTTAATAGATTATCAACCTCCTCTTCAGGGATATCCATTTCTTTAGCTAATTCACTGGCTTCTGGTACTCTACCAAGTTTTTCAGTCAACCTTTTTGTCGTGTCATCCAAAAGATTAAGCTTGTCAGCCAAATGTTGGCTAATCTTATCCGAATCAGCTTGATCTTTGATGGCATTTTCAAATGCTTCTGTCACAGCTTCATCGACCAGTTCGTCAAATGCTTCAGGATCTCCGTCTCCATCATAATCGGAAACCACTTCCGTAAGTGCAACGTTTCCCTCCTGAATCAAATCACCAAAGGTTACGCCCTTATCGCGATAGTCCTGAGCCATTTCAGCAACATGTAGAAGCTCCGAATTAACTAAATCGTCAACTACTGAAGAATCTCCGTCAGCTAATCGCATTATTAAATCTTCTTTTTCTTCATCTGAAAGTTGAGGAATGTTTTCCACATCTTTCATATACATTTCTATAACTGCTAATTCCTTATTAGTCTCCGTCATTTTAAGATCCTCTATGTTCTTTATTACCCGTTCCCTCTGATAATATTATGATAAATAAAAGCCTTGAAAAAATCAAGATATATGGGTAACATTTTAAACAGAAAGAAAATTGAAAAAGGGCAATATAATGAAAGAAAGATTTAAAGAGAATTTTAAAAAAATTAGAAAGACTAGAGCATATTCATTTGTGATTATTTTAGTTGCAATAGCAGCGTGCATTCTTATTGGAATGGGAATTGCTGCCTACCAACATGCGAACAATCCTACAGATGAAGGTTCTAAATATCTTCGTGCATTTATAATGCAAGACTATAATACTATGTACAAAATGGTAGACAAGGACACTACAAAAATCAGCAAGGAAAAGTACATAGAAAAAATGAGAAGTCTTCGCCAAACATATGATATAGATTCATATGATATAGGTAAGGTAGAAACTAAAGATGGTACACAGTTCATTACGATGACTTGCAAGAACGATCAGACCAAGGCAAAGAAAGATTTCACAGTATATTTTTCAAAGCATGGTTTCTTCAGCCCAACTTATCAAGTAGACTTGAGCAAAGTGAACGAGGACGAGGAGATGATGGCTAATGAGTACCAGAATACACTTAGTGCGTCAGCTGACTCTGTCATGAACAGATACTACACAGCGATCAGAAATGAAGATAAAAAATGCAATGATGTGATAGCCCTTTTCAAAAACAAAAAAGCAGTAAAGAATCCTATTAGAAAGACCGCAAAGAAAAATATAAAGGTTTTGACGAAGGGTTCAAAGAATGGAAAAATCAAAAAGTATGCTGTAAAGGATATTAAAATTAATTCTATTCGCAAAGCATTCAAATATAATGCGCAGAAAAAGAAGTTTACTACTATATATACATATGATTACAACTACAAATCCGCTACCAATATATCTGTTTCAAACAGTTATATCTTTAAAAAGAAAGGCAAGAGAAAAGTTATTATGACTTTGACATATGACTTTGACGGGGACAATGTTTCTCTAGTTGGATTTAAGCTAATTGACAAGAAAAAGAAGAAGTAGTTTACATAAAAAATGAGTTAGTACACATAAAAAGAAGATATTGAGTATTTATGGGGCTAATGTTATAATATTTCTAACTATGGATAACTATATCCATTGCATTTTTGCGCATTTAGGAGAGAAACATGGACCGTTATGTAATTAAAGGTGGCAAACCACTTAGTGGTGAAGTAGAAGTGGGCGGAGCAAAGAACGCTGCGCTTGGTTTATTGGCCGCTGCTATTATGACAGACGAAGATGTTACAATAGAAAATTTACCAGATGTTAGTGATATTAATCAGTTGATTGATGCTATTGAAAACATCGGAGCAACTGTTACTAGAACTGACAGACATACTGTCACAATAAATGGAAGCACTATTAAATCTCATGTTGTTGATTACGAACAGATGAGAAAGATTAGAGCTTCTTATTATTTGCTTGGAGCTTTACTTGGAAAAATGAGTAAGGCAGAGGTTGCACTTCCTGGTGGCTGTGCTATCGGAAGCAGACCTATTGACCAGCACTTGAAAGGTTTTAGAGCACTAGGAGCAGATATCATTACTGATCACGGTATGGTTAATGCTCAGGCTGAAAGACTTACTGGAAGCCACATTTTCTTTGACGTAGTCTCAGTAGGAGCTACTATCAATGTTATGCTTGCTGCTGTTAAGGCAGAGGGTAGAACTGTCATTGAGAACTGTGCGAAGGAGCCACACATAGTTGACGTTGCCAACATGCTTAACAGTATGGGTGCAAACATCCGTGGTGCTGGTACTGATAAGATTAGAATTCAAGGTGTTCCTTCACTTCACGGCACTGTTTATAGCACTATTCCAGATCAGATTGAGGCTGGTACATTTATGTGTGCAGCAGCAGCTACTGGTGGAGAGATACTAGTTAAAAACGTAATCCCTCGACATTTAGAGTCTATTTCATCTAAACTTATTGAAATGGGATGTACAGTTATTGAATATGATGATGCAGTTAGAGTAAAGGCTGGAGACTTTATAAGAGGAGCAAAGATTAAAACTCTTCCTTATCCAGGTTTCCCTACAGATATGCAGCCACAGATGACAGCTGTATTGTCATTAGCACATGGAAATAGTTCTGTTACAGAGAGTATCTTTGAAAACAGATTTAAATACGTAGATGAACTTAATAGAATGGGTGCCATTATAAAGGTAGAATCAAATGCAGCATTTATCACTGGTGTAGGAGGATTGCAGGGAGCAGAAGTTTCCGCACCAGACTTGAGAGCGGGCGCTGCACTTGTTATAGCCGGATTGGCAGCAAACGGATTCACTACAGTAAACGACATTGTTTATATCAAGAGAGGTTACGAGAGATTCGTTGAAAAATTAAAAGGACTAGGAGCTATTATTGATACAGCTAGTTCTGAAGAAGAAGAGCAGAAGTTTAAATTAAAGGTCGGATAAATAACATATTTATATTACAATTATTTACTAAAATCAATTCCAGAAGAGATAGTTTGAAGAACTTATAAAGGAGACTGAAATGAAGAGATTATCATTACTAATAATCCCAATTTCCTTATTATTTTTAGGAGTGTTTGTTTTTACAGGCACTAAAGATGTTAAGGCTGCCTATGGTGATAGAGCAGAGTATACTCTTGAGCCTTGGACTTTCTGGCAGACAGGTGTAACCACTGACATTTGGAATCAGTGGGAGTTAAACTCGTTTAACGGTGTATATCTTCCAGATGATAGTGATAAGTTCCCTGATTCAGTAGGACCAGATGGATCTACTGATTTTCTAAGAAGCTATACGCATAGAAACCATTTCTTTGAGCATGGTAGTACTACTACACATCCTCATGTAGAAGACCCATATCAGTTAACATTGTTTGGCGTTTCACATGGATATGTAGCAGACATTGAGAGTAATGGTTGGTCAGGAAAATGGATTCCAGACCCAACAGAGTCAGAGAAAATGACAGATCCACCTAAGTGGGGAGAGACTACTACACCTCAGGGTGAGACTACATCATTCGTCCCATATCTAATGGACAACAACCCATACACACTTAGATGTTGGACAAAGGCAAATAACTTAAAGAAGAATAGAACATATACTTGGGTATTTGATGCATATATTGATGAAGGCGCATATATGGCAAAACTTGGCGGAAACGTGCCAGTTGATAACAAGTATGCAAAGATTGTTGGAACAAATGGTCAAGGAAAAATCTTATTTGTAAGATATCTCGATATCACAACTACAAAGAAGAGATTCCAGTTTAACTTTGACATGGACAAAGAAAATTCTTCACTCAAGGTTGAGATGATGTATGGAGCTTTCTTGCTAGAAGGCCCAATCATCAAACATGAGGAAGTTGTTTGGACTGGTAAAGTTCATATTGAAAACTGCGATATTATTCAAGGTAACTTGAATGAGCCACCGGTAGAAACTACTACTAGAAGACAAGGTGGCGGCGGTGGTGGTTCAGTATGGTATGATGAACCAGAACAGATTACTGGCGTAAAGGCTAAATCAAAAGCTAAGAAATCCATCACTCTATCTTGGAGTAGAGATGAGAATTCTACAAAATATCAATACAATTACGCACTAAAGAAAAACTTCAAGGGTGGAAAGAAGAAGTACACCACAAAGAATAAAGTAACGATTAAAAAGCTTAAGAGAAAGAAAACATACTACTTCAGAGTTCGAGGCATGAACGATGAATACACAGGTTCATGGAGTTCGAAGAAGAAGTGCAAAGTTAAATAATAATTAAATATTTATAGAATTATAATAAGATTAGTCAATAAAACTTGACTAATCTTATTTTATTTGTTATAAATATGTGTAATATAGGTCAAATTAACTGACCAATATTATTGCAAACAGAGTATTTATAGCATAATACTAGAAAGAGGTAACGTTATGGAGAATTTTAAAAAGTACAAAAGACAGTATTTTATGCCACCAGAAGCTACTTACGATTGGGTAAAGAAAGAATATATCGAAGAAGCTCCTATTTGGTGTAGTGTTGATTTGCGCGATGGTAACCAAGCGCTTATCGAGCCAATGAGTCTTGATGAAAAGTTGGAATTTTTCCAGTTACTCGTAGATATAGGTTTCAAGGAAATAGAAGTGGGATTTCCAGCAGCTTCTCAGACAGAGTATGATTTTATGCGTGCGCTTATTGAGCGTGATATGATCCCTGACGATGTGACAGTGCAAGTTTTGACACAGGCTAGAGAGCATATCATCAAGAAAACTTTCGAGGCTGTTAAGGGTGCAAAGCATGCAGTAATCCATCTTTACAATTCAACATCTGTTGCTCAAAGGGAGCAGGTGTTTAAGAAGAGCAAAGAAGAGATTAAGCAGATTGCTGTGGATGGCGCTGAACTTTTAAACAAGTTAGCTTCTGAAGTAGATGGTAACTTCTCATTTGAGTATTCACCAGAGAGTTTCCCTGGCACAGAAGTGGACTACGCATTGGAAGTATGTAATGCGGTACTTGATGTTTGGAAACCAAAGAAAGAAAACAAAGTAATCATTAACATTCCAGCTACAGTTGAGAATGCTATGCCACATGTGTTTGCTACACAAGTTGAGTATATGCACAAGAACTTGAAGTACAGAGATGCAGTTACTATTTCAGTTCACCCTCACAACGACAGAGGATGTGGAGTGGCTACTGCAGAACTTTCAGTACTTGCTGGAGCAGATAGAATAGAGGGAACGCTTTTTGGAAACGGAGAGCGTACAGGTAACGTAGATATCGTGACACTTGCTATGAATATGTTCTCACACGGCGTAGATCCAAAGCTAGACTTCAGCGATATGCCTAAGATTTGTGAACTATACGAGCGTGTTACTCGCATGCAGGTTGGCCCTCGTCAACCATACGCAGGTGATTTGGTATTTACAGCATTCTCTGGTTCTCACCAAGATGCCATCGCCAAAGGAATGGCTTGCCGTGATGCAGATCCAGAAGGCAAATGGAATGTCCCTTATCTTCCTATCGACCCAGTGGACGTTGGAAGAACTTACGACTCAGACGTTATCAGAATTAACTCTCAGTCTGGTAAGGGCGGCGTAAGCTACGTTCTAAAACAAAACTATGGCCTATCTATTCCACAGGAGATGCGCGAAGAAGTTGGCTATATGATTAAGGACGTATCCGACAAAGAACACGCTGAACTTTCCCCAGAGACAATTTACCGAATCTTTGAGGACAAGTATGTGAACAACACATCTGTATTTGCGGTTCCAGAAGTTCACTTCAAACAGACTAGAGGAATCACTTCAGATGTTACAATGGTTTACAAAGATAAGAAGAGAGTTATCAAGAGTACTGGTAACGGAAGATTGGATGCGGTTAGTAACGCGTTCAAATCATTCTTTGATATAAGTTATGAACTTTCATTCTACGAGGAACACTCACTTTCTCGTGGGTCATCGTCAAAGGCAGTTTCATACGTGGGAATCAGTTGCAACGGAACAATGTTTTGGGGCGTTGGAATAGATGAAGATATTATCAAATCTTCAATCAACGCTTTGACTTCAGCTGTTAACCAGTATGTAGCTACATTGAAGGACAAAGGTGACCAGGATGAGAGACTAACAGAAATCTTAAACTACATTAATACAAATTATTTGTCGGTGACACTTGATGAGTTGGCAGAAGAGTTTGAACTTACAAAGACTTATCTTTCAAAATACATTAAAGATAAATCAGGTAAGACATTTGGCGATATAGTGACTAACGTTCGCATGAAGAAAGCTAGAGCGATGCTAAAGAGTGGAAACAAAAATGTGGAAACTATTGCACACGAAGTTGGATATCAGAATGTTGAAAACTTTACTAGAACTTTCAAGAAGAAATACGGTATGACGCCAGTTCAGTTTAGGAATTCTAAGTAGTTAGTGTTATAATATCAAAAAAGTATTTAAGGAGTTAACATGAGTAATAGATTATTTACATCAGAATCAGTGACAGAGGGACATCCAGATAAAATCTGCGATCAAATCTCTGATGCTATATTGGATGAGTTGATGAGACAGGACCCACAGAGTCGTGTGGCTTGCGAAACTTCCATCACTACTGGTTTAGTTTTGGTAATGGGTGAGGTTTCAACTACTGGATATGTTGATATCCAAAAAGTTGTTAGAGATACAATCCGTGACATCGGATACACTCGCGCTAAGTTTGGCTTTGACGCAGACACTTGTGGTGTGTTGGTGGCTTTAGATGAGCAATCAGCAGACATCGCAATGGGTGTTGATAAAGCGCTAGAAGCTAGAGAAGGTGAAAAGGCAGAGGACATGGAGACTGGTGCCGGAGATCAGGGTATGATGTTTGGCTATGCCACAAATGAGACAGAAGAGTACATGCCTTATCCTATTTCTTTGGCGCACAAGCTTACTAAACGCTTAGCTCAGGTTAGAAAAGATGGAACGCTTGAGTACCTTCGTCCTGATGGAAAAGCGCAGGTTACTATTGAGTATGACGAGAATGATAAACCGGTTAGAGTTAACACTATCGTTGTCTCTACTCAGCACGACCCTGATGTTACTCAGGAACAGATTCATAAGGATATTAAAGAACAGGTAATAGATGCAGTGGTAGATAGCAATATGATGGATGATGATACAAATATTTTCATCAATCCAACTGGTCGTTTTGTAATAGGCGGACCAAACGGAGATGCTGGACTTACTGGTCGTAAGATTATTGTTGATACTTACGGCGGATATGCAAGACACGGCGGTGGTGCTTTCTCCGGCAAAGACTGCACAAAGGTAGACCGCTCGGCAGCTTACGCAGCACGTTATGTTGCAAAGAACATAGTAGCAGCAGGACTTGCTGATAAGTGTGAGATTCAGTTGTCATACGCTATCGGTGTAGCACACCCAACATCTATTTCAGTTGATACATTTGGAACAGGAAAGAAATCAGAAGAAGAGTTGATTGAAATAATCAATAACAATTTTGATCTTACTCCAAACGGAATTATCAAAATGCTAGACCTTCGCAGACCTATCTATAAACAGACAGCTGCGTATGGACATTTTGGTAGAGATGATATCAATGTTCCTTGGGAAGAAATAATCGAGTTAAAGTATTAAGATGAAGTTCAAAAGTTTTATAAAAGAACATTCAGACAAAATAATTGCCGTTA
>CADBBS010000014.1 GCA_902793045.1 uncultured Lachnospiraceae bacterium | reverse complement strand
CCTAAATAGCCGAAAAGTAAGCATAGGAAAAATGCTACCCATCTGCTTTTGTCGCTGGTAACTGTATAATATGCACCCATGTTATTTACCTTCCTTTACTTTATTTTTAATTTATAGTTTCCGTAAGGTTGATTCTTTGTCTTTTTAAAATACTTGTGAGCTTTACTGTTTTTGTAAACATATATCTTTGTGCCCTGGAGGCCTTCTTCTGTCTCCATAATGCTTCTGCCTATTTTCTTTACAGATTTAGGGAAGTACACTTTCTTAAGATATGTATCTGCGAAGCATCTCTTCTTTAGAGTCTTTACGCCTTCTTTCATTACAACTTTTTTGATGCCACTAAAGATTAAGGCTTCCTTCTTAATAGTCTTGCAAGTCTTTGGAATGATTAGTGTTTTGACATAGCCTTTGTAGCAGTCGGTTATTTCGAAGGCTGCTTCACCTATGGCTTTTACTTTCTTTGGAAGAGTAAGTTTCTTTTTGTTGCCGAGGTATCTTATTAGCACTCCCTTCTTTATATAGAAGCCATTTTTGTCTACCTTTGTGCTATAGCAGTCTTTGCCGCCAGCGCAGTCTATCGCCTTAACTGGCTGTGCGCTCCATGCTATTATTGCTGTAATTCTCTTAATTGTCATAGTAATCCGCTCCTTTTCAACAGTTATATTCTACCACATAATCCGGCTATTTACTTCTAGTAGATTTAGTTTTTATAAGTTATAATATTGATATATTGAAAGTACGGAGGTTTATTATGAAGAAATTATCTACCACATTAAGTTTAGTTCTTAGTATTGCGTTGGTGGTGACTTCTATCACTTTTACACCAGCCAAGGCTGAGACTATTCAGAAGAAGCAATTTCAGTTTTCGAAGATGATGGTGACTAAGGATGAGTATACGAGTGACTACTACTATTCAGACAGTTACTTTGCCGATAGCTCATATAATTATAATCCGCATCTTGCGACTATGAGTATGTGTGCGGCATGTGCTTCTTCGGGTAATACTATGTCAGATCCTGTTTGGTCTGGTTTATCTAAGGATATTGAGGCTTTGCTTTCGGCAAATGGATTTGACACTATCTATGTGAATGAAGACTTTAATAAGGAACCTACTAAAGATACTATGGGTTTTGTGTTTGCCAAGAAGACTATAAAGGTAAATGGCAAAGACTACACACTTATTGCTGTTAACTTTAGAAATGCCAACTACGGCAAAGAATGGTTCGGCAATGTAAATGTGGGCGGAGGCACTATGCATGAAGGTTTTACTAACGCAGCCGACAAAGCGCATGAAGCTTTAGCTTCTTATGTGAGAGAAAACGGAATTAAAGAAGATGTAAAGATTTGGATTACTGGTTATTCTAGAGGCGCTGCTGTTTCTAATATATTAGCTAAACAGTTGGATGATGACGGATTTATCAGTAGAGCTTCTGTAGAGGCTGAAGATATTTATGCCTATGCTTTTGCTACTCCTGCTGTTACATCTGAGAACAATTATAAGAAGCCTTTGTTTAAGAATATCTTTAACACTATTTCTAAATATGATGTTGTGCCTCAGGTACCACCTGAGCAGTGGGGATGGCACAGATATGGTGTGGATATTTATCTACCAGCTTTAGATGATAACAACTATGCTGCTAAGAAGGCTAGAGCGCAGAAGTTCTTAGATTTATTTGCGAAGGGCGAAACAGTTTGCTATGAAAAATTGCCTGGATATAAGTTAAATATTGATATGAGCGGAGTGCAGATTCTTCCTACTGATGAACAGGATGTTCAAAATACAATAGATGCTCTAGTTAGTGCTCTAACAGGTTCTATTAAAACATCTCAGGATTTTAACGATTTAAAACCTGCCACAGAAGCTGTATTTGATGTAATATATGATGGTACCGATGAACAGAAGGCTGCATTTGTTAATGCACTAAAAGCTAAGATTCCTGAGGGAGAAGAGGCTACATTCCTCTTGGGTCTTTTACAAGATTTGATGGAAGGCGGAGATCAGGCAGTTGATTTGATTGCTGATAGCTTAGAGGACGCTGGTATTCCTTTGGCGGACCCGGATGTACAAAAGCCTGCTATTAAGAAGTTATTAACTGCTATAGTTCTTGCTGCAATGAGCGATTTGGTTGGAACTACTACTGCCGGACTAACTATTGGCAAGAATGTAATGCCATTTATTGGCAACCACTTTAATTATAAGTATTTGGCTTGGATGCAATCACTTGATTCTAACTACAAGCTAGATTCTGATAACCCACCTGCACCTTCTAAGGTTACAAAGCCTGGCAAGGTTAAGATGAAGAGTGCTAAGAGACTAAGCGCTAAGAAGGTTAAGGTTAAGTTTAAGAAAGTTAAAGGCGCTAAGGGATATCAAGTTAAGGTTTACAAGGGTAAGAAAACTTACGCTAAGAAATATACTAAGAAGACTAAGATTACTATTAAGTCTAAGAAGATTAAGAAAAAGAAGAAACTATACGTTAAGGTTCGTGCTTACAAGCTTGATGGTAAGAAGAAAGTATTCGGTAAATGGTCTAAGGCTAAGAAGGTTAAGAAATAATTGAATGGTCTTGGGCTCGGAGGTTTGAGAAGTTGTTGGGTAAATTGGATGATGTGCAAAAGAAGATTTTGATTACGTATATCGCGTTGATATGCTCTGGTTTAGCAATCTACGCTTTCATCACTCTATCCCACATCGACTTCTTCTGCCCCATCTATAAAGCGACTGGGCTTTACTGCCCTGGTTGCGGACTTACGAGATCATGCGTGAGATTGATTCACTTTGATTTCTATCGTTCATTTAGAAATCATCCTGGTTTCTTTGTAGGGGCGGTTACTTGGATTATTATTAGTGTTTTTGCATTTATTGGAAAGCCAAAGTGTTTTAGGAATTCTAAAGTGACTCTTACTATTTTGTATATTACTTTGGGATTGTATATTTTGTTTTCGATTATACGAAACATCCCTGGTTTTGAATTTTTACAGCCAATAGATGTCGCTTAATCAATTGACACTTTTATTAGTTTTATTTTATAATTGAATTAGCTTTCGTTGCATCATTAGTGCTTGGTATTTTATCAATCGTGTTAGGTTGCTGCTGGCAGATAGGCCTGGTCTTAGGTGTTGTTGGTCTAGTTCTTGCTGCCGTGGCAAAGGCAAGCGGAAACAAGGAAAGTATTTGTACCGCCGGTTTAGTATTATGTATTATCGGTACTGCTTTTGGAGTTATAGGACTGTTTACTGCTATTATTGGCGCAGAGGCAATTTCTACTGAGGAAATATTGAATTATATCAAGAAACGCTAATGATTTTACTTAATAAAAAGGCTATTGGAAATTCCAATAGCCTTTTTATTATGCTTTTATTTATTATTTGTTGTTTTGCTTTCTGGCTATTGCCATCATCACAAATCCTAAGCATACTAGAACGATAGGTACTATCACGTTTGATACTGTCTGGAAGATGTTTATTGTTCCATCTTTGTTTGTGGTATACATTCCCATGATACAAGATATAAGTGTTAGTAAGAAGCACCATCCTGCTACTGTCATTCCTAAGTATTTGTTCTTTAGGAATTTGTAGTCGGATTCTTGCCTTGAGAATCTCTTCTTTAGGAAGTAGTACGCTACAAACACCCAACAATATCTAAGCGGCATACAGACCGAATTCATTTTCGTTAGGAAGTTGTTTAGTGCATCATTGTTTCCTGCACCTAGTGCTGGCACTATCATTAGTATAGTTACGATTACTACTACCAATATTAGGCCGTTTCTGTATGCACCTCTCTTTGTCTTTCTAAGTAGTCCTTTTGGTATATAGTTTGTGTCTGCGTTATCAAGTAGGACTCTTAGCGGTGCATCTATCGAGATGATAAGCGCTGCTAAGAAACATGTTCCTTGCGTGATTGCATATATTATTCTAAATAGTGAACCTACTCCGTAGTACAATCCTAGTTTTTCAAACGATTCGTACGCTCCGCTTGTTACGAAGTGATCTTTATCTTTTAGCGCAGATGGGTCTGTTACCATTCCGAGCGCAATTGTTCCTAGCACCGCACAGATAGCAACCATTACTGCCACTGCTATCATTCCTTTAGGGAAACTCTTGCCCGGCTTTTTCATTTGGTTAACGTATGGAGCTATTTTTTCTGCACCACCTACTGCCAGTATTAGTATGGATAGGCTGGTAAAGAATCCAATTCCCATCTCTGGTTTAAATGTATCGAAACTCCATTTAATTTGTTGCACGTTTCCATCTGTAATGTGAGGTGCTGCCCAAATCATTAGTATAAATAATAGCGATAAGATAAACGAACAAATACCTGCCACTGATGCTATCTTTTTGATTATGCTTATTCCGCGTGTTGTTAGGAATATGCAGAATAAGAATATTGCCCAGCAAGCAAGTGCTACTGCTAGTGTTGGAAGGTTCTTAATTTTATCAGCGCCCTTTTCTCCAAATATAGCCCAGCTAGCTGCCACTAATACTTGGTTTGGCTTTTGCGATAGATATGGCATATGTACTACCCAGTACATCCATCCTGCAAAAAACGCAAACACTGGCGCTGTAGTTTTTAGTGTCCAAGAACTAACTCCGCCTCCGGATTCTTTGAAGGTGGCGCCCAGTTCACCCACTATCAATGCGTATGGAACAAAGTACAAAGCCATTATTAGTACCCATGGTACTACCGCTGGCAATCCGCCGTAATATGCGAATCCGTTTATGATGTTTCCAAAGCCCCATACTGTGGTGAACCCCATAAATGCTAGGGTGTACCACATCATTTTTTTGTTTTTCTTCTGCTGCTCGGCTGGTGCCGATGTTGGTTGTTTATTCATAAATCTTCCTCTTTATTACATTATATCGACATTATTTAATCTTAACTTTAACTGTCTTATTTATAGTCTTAGCATAGTATGCGCTGTTACCTGCTGCTGTTATCTTAACCTTAACCTTGTAAGTCTTCTTTTTATATTTGCCCTTCTTAAACTTAATAATTCCCTTGCTAGTAACTTTTACTTTCTTATAAATCTTCTTAGTTGTTCCTTTTTTAACCTTCTTGAAAGTTACTTTCCCTACTGCGTTCTTAACCTTAAGTGATTTCACCTTCAAAGATTTCTTCTTAAGTTTCTTAGCCTTAATCTTTTTCTTCTTGGCTGTTACTTTGATAGGGTTTGCTTTCTTTACAACCTCTGGTGCCTTTGTCGTTTCCGGAACTGTAGTCTCAGGCTCTACGCTCTCTGGAATACGAACATGTCTATATATTCCAATGTCTGTTGTTCCATCCCAAATACCTGCATCACTGGCAGTTTCATTTTCAGCTACTAACACTCCTTGTTCTATTGAACCTGGGGAGAATGTCACATATCCACCACCGCGGATAGCATACCATGAATCATCATCAGCCCATCTAGATGATGCCTGGAACATACTTCCTTTTTCAACATCTAAATCTATATCACTTGGATCGTTATTGTTATTATAAAATGCAATACCATGAGAAGTATTTACATTTAATTCAGCCTTGTTAATTAGGCTTACTTTATTTGTTGATTCAGTATAAAATCCTTTGATAATTGCGTTTTGTTTTTGTTCGCCATCTACATTTACATTAACTTTGGCGCCGTCTATAAATGCTGGTTGTTTATTATGTATTCCATAGTAAGTATTATGCTGGCTTACAACAGGCAAATCTACGTCTAGCGTTCCGTCACCTGTAATTTTGAGTTCTTTGGCGTCCGCGCCTCTAATGCCGACCACTTCACGCACACCTGCATATGAATGATTGTTTACTATTTTATTTTTGCCTTTTAATATGATCTCACATTTAGTTTCAACATTTTCATTAAACATGATTCCGTACTCTGTGGCTGGATCCCCAAAGTCGGTTCTCTTGTCAGCCTCTATAGTTGCATTATCAAGGGTAATTGTTATAAGTCTAGCAACAGGGTTTGGGTCGTTTTCTGTGTTTGCAGGATCAATATCCACTGATACTGTTCCATCACCCAATACATCATTTATATTATCAGGATTTACTTGGACTCCGCCTACATAAATCTTCATAGCTGCAAATAGCCATATAGCAGTAACTGTGCTATCTTCACTAATGCTTATCACATCACCTGGCTTGTAAACAGTAGCATCACTTGTGAGTTTCCATCCTACGAAAGTATAGCCATAATCTTCCTCGAATTGATTTTCAGGGAATACGAATCTTCCGCCTTTGAATTTTTCAACAGAATTCATCCCTCCATGTCCATTAGCTCCAGGACTAAAACTTACAATACGACTTCTGCTATCTTCGTATGGGATTTTTACATATGCATATTGTGAAAGAGTAGGGTCCTGGTATCCATCCCAGTGATCATAATAATCTTCGTCATTTTTCCAACCTCCACATGCCCCCACTGTTGCTATGTTTCCTGCTTCTTCATCTATATCTTTAAGGGCAGATTTATCTTGATTACTTGTATAAACTTCAAGATCAGCATCATGGCCTACATATACCGTCCCTACTTCTTGGCCGGCTCTTCTAGGAAATACTACTGCGTCCACACCTGATTCAACTGTAACTGCAGCTTCACCATACACTCCCAATATACTACAATAAATTCCTGTGCCTGCCGATGTTATATTTACTTTGGCCGAATCCATAGCATCAAAGACTGAGCCATCGCCAAGATATACGCCGTAGTTAGTAACAATAGCGCTATCAATATTTATATCAAGTGTTCCTGTTCCAAGAATAGCTATATTGCTATTTTCGGCGCCATATACACCCATACCCCAATCTCCTGCATGGTAACCGTTAATTGTATTTCTTCCTACTAGGTTAATTCTAAGTAAACCACTTTCTTCATAATCAATGCCTACATATCTATCTGAGTATGTTGACTCGCTAGAATATACTCTTACATACTCAGCATCAATTTGGGCGTTAGTAAGTATTAGTGTAGAGTTTCCTTTGTCGAAGACAACACTGCCTCCATCACCCAACACGTCACTCGCATTTTCACTTGTTACTTTAATTCCAGCCACATAAAGATTGTACTCTTCCACTTGCGCATCATCTGCAAACAAGGCAACAGGTGCCATTGTAAACACAAGCGCTAGTACTAAGATTAATGCACTAATTTTGGCTTTCATTGTCTTCATTTTTAATTTCCTCCCGTATTACTCTACTTCAAACACTGCATCTAGGCATGTGTCTTTCAGTACTTTATTAAAAAATTCACCTACGTTGGTAAGTTTCATTGTGCCACCATCTTCTTTCAACTGCTTATACGTAGCAAGAAGCACACGTATACCAGCAGAGGATACGTAGTCGCACTCAGCAAAATCTAGTTTTAAGTTTTTCACTTCACTCAAATTTTCGTCTAAAAGTTCTTTTAGGTCAGGCGCAGTCAATGTGTTAAGTTCTCCTGACAAATGAACGATTAACTCTTCCCCGTTTTTTTCTGTTGTTAAATTCATTTTATTCTCCTATTCTTTAATGGAAATAATTACCATTGTAATATCGTCAAACTGTGAGACACCTTTTGCAAAACTATTGATGTCATCAACCATTTTGTTTAGAGTTTCTTCTCCTGAACAATCTCTTGTATCTTCTAGCATCTTTTCTACTTTTTCTACACCATACAATTCATTATTCTTATTATGAGCTTCTGTGGCACCGTCAGTGTAGAGCAACAATCTATCTCCCTTTTCCAGATGTATCTCACTTTGATCATATTGGGTGTTTTCAAAAGCTGCAAGCATTAATCCGTGAACTGTCTCTAATTCTTCACAACCCTTACCCTTTCGTTGAAGTATAGGATAATTATGTCCAGCATTAGTATATTGTAATGTCATTGTGCGAATATCTAATATTCCTATCCACACAGTAGCAAACATGCTCTCTTTATTATTTTCACAAAGTCTAACGTTAGCTTCATTTAGTATTTCTGATGTGCTCTCTTTAAAAAGTGCATAATCCTTGATAATAGTTTTGGCTGTCATCATAAATAGCGCAGCCGGGGTTCCTTTGCCGGAGACATCTGCTATTAAAAAGCACATACGATTTTCATCAATAAAAAAGTAATCGTAAAAATCGCCACCTACTTCTTTGGCGGTGTTCAAGCAACATTTCATGTCTATATTCAAATATTTGTCGAACTCTGGTGTGGTTGGTGGCAAGGCATCAGTTTGTATCTTCGCTGCGATGCGAAGATCTGTCTCTATTGCTTCTACCTTTGCCCTACTTTTTAAAACAGTTTTGGTACTGACATTAGTAACCAAATAAACAAGAGCTATTGACACTGGCAAAGATAGGTTTTCATAATTACTTAGTTTTTCTCCTAGAATGAGTTGCTGTAACCAATATAATACGGGAATCATTATGCAGAAAATAAGCAAACTTCCTAGTATCTCTGCATTTTCAGGTTTTTTCTTTCTGCCGATGGTAAGGAAATATATTGTCAAAATAATTGGTGAGAATACATAGAAATACAACAAGCCAATGTAGAGCGTTCCAAACAATACCATCTCTTGTACCCTACCTGTCTCTGTCATCTTAAACACTAGGTGTGTCCAAGGCGTGCTTATACATAGTATCGCAAATGCTGTTACTGGAATTATGTATCCTATGATAAGTCCTATTTTGTTGATTTCGATTCCTAATTTGCCAACTAAATATCTGTTCAAAAGTGCGGCGAAAACCACAAATGAAATACAGTATCCACATCCTGCTATATATGCCAATGTGTTGATCTCAGGATGTTTTTCTACCATAGTCCAGGCAATCTCAAACGCACACATAACTATTCCGGCAATAGTCATGCGTGAGATATAATCTGTAATTTTTTGTTTGTAAAGCAATATGTTATTTACTAATAATATAATTAGAAGTATTGCTCCCACAAACAAAAGTTCTAAGTACAAGCGATCTTGTGCTATCATAGCTCATACTCCTTCCTTAAGATTGTGTCTTTATTACATATGTACTTCTATTAAAACTCATTGTGGTCAAATATTGTCGGTTCTCACCTAATTTCTCCATATAAGCAGAAACCAAATATGAAGTGATTGAAGTTACGTCTACATCTTCCTCAGATATATCAAATAAAACTCCATTATCTTTACTAATAATTCTTATTTGATCAGGGTCTATATAAATAGTTATTTCACCCAGTATAGCTTTTTCATTATTCTTTTCCCAAATAAGCATGTACAACTCTTCTATAAGTAACTTAACCCTGTTAATAGTTAGAGTGTCCACTTTATTATCCTCTAGCAGACTTCCGACCTCCTGCTGAAGTCTAATAATCTTTTTAGGATCTACTGATATCTCAAAATTTGTTATATTCTTATGCCCTGGTACTTTAGATAAAAGTAACGGACAATCATCTTTGCCATAACGTAATCTAATTACTAGCATGAATATTCCACATGCTACTGCCGGCGCCACTCCAAGTCCTGCGAACATTCCTGCCACTCCAAAGATTTTTCCTAAAGTCACACCTAAGAGTACGCTAAAAACAACATCTCTCATAGCGCATACTATTACTCCGATTTTAATTTGATCGATTGTCAAATAATAGGAAGTTATCAAGTACAAAAGACTAGTAAATGTTGAGCCAATGGCTGTTAGTCGTACGCCAATCACTATCCAGCGAGCCATCTCAGGATTTGTCACATGTAAGAATCCTGGAACATATGGAGCTATTATTAATAGGGCAACAGTAACTATAAGTCCTTCTACTACAGCTGTGCGTCTAGCCAATGCATAGCTTGTACGAAGTCCCTTGTGGTTTTTCTCTCCCACATATACGCCAAATATAGGGCATACTGCCTCACCTATTCCATCGAACATAAACTGTCCCTCACGACACAACGTAATGACAGATGCCAATATCAAATACTTGGAACCAAACTGATTGCTTATAAAACCGTTAAATGTGGCTGTCAATATAGATATATATAAAAACGAGCTAGCGTCTATTATGCCATATCTAAGGACCTGCTTAAGAAGCCCGAAGGAGAAGTATAAATTCCAACGTAGCGAATTTCTTTTACGTCCAAAGTGAATCAACAAAATAAGCAAAGATATTATATAAAAAATAAATGATGCAAAACCTATTCCCCTCATTCCGATGAAACGGCTTAAAACGATAGAAAGAGTTATATTCCCCAAGCCCTGTATCACATTGGCAATGGTTGATATAAATTCGTCACCATCTCCATTTACTATCTCACTCAATAGCATTTGAAACGGCATAACAAGAAAAGTAAGGCGCAT
Source organism: uncultured Lachnospiraceae bacterium (assembly GCA_902793045.1). Taxonomy (GTDB): domain Bacteria; phylum Bacillota; class Clostridia; order Lachnospirales; family Lachnospiraceae; genus Eubacterium_G. Next base: position 10,224 of record CADBBS010000014.1, on the reverse strand, counting down.
CCAGAAGAGATACTCTTTAGCATATGCCAAAACTTCTTTGTGGGGCGAACTGCTTTGTAGAAATATATCACCTAAGAAAGATATCGCTATAAACATAATAATGCCTACAGTGATTGTCATAAGTACGCCAAATCCGAATATTCGATCGGCCTCCTTCTTGCGGAAGCGCCCCATCTCTTTGGAATACAAAATAGGAATTCCAAGAGAAAAAAGTGTTCCTATAAATACTACAAAAGAATATAGAGGTGTCACCAGTGTAACACCAGCCACAGCATCAGCGCCTATAACGGCACCCGCTATCAACGAATCAGACATCACCATAAGTGATGACATCATCATAGTTAGTGTTCCACCAAGCAACATTGAATAATATTTTTTTGACATTAGTGTAGGTTGACGCCTCTTTAACATGCTCATTAAATATATGCTCCTCTGCTAATATCATCCAATTTTCAATATTGAATAATCAAATAACTTTTCTTTTCTAATAAATCGTACATATACGTACATTAAAGCGATTGCCACTGCAGGTCCTAAACCTACGCCTAGCGCTATTCCCTCTAAGGAAATTTGTCCCAACAGTATTCCTAATAATGAAGGACATACTGCTACGGACATACCGAATAAAATCAGTGTTCTTCTCTTTCTTAATGTATATTGATAGAAAATCGCTGTAACTCTTGAAAGACAAATGAATAACGCTCCCGGTGCAAAAATCATTAGCATAATGGTTGCCTGCTCTGCTGTCTTAGGATCGTCTATATCCATCATTTCTGGTAATAAACTAGCCGTCAACAATATAATAGCAGTTAGTACTATACCCTCTATCAAGACCGCTTTCTTAGTTGTCTTGATACTGTGGTCCATACTATCTTTACTATTCTTACCTATACTATCGTTTATCGCTACCGTTTCGTATTCGCTTATACCCTCGCCCAGATACAGAACGAACTCGAATATATCAATTACTATTGCTATAGCCGCAACTCCCAACTTTCCATATTTTGTTAAAGTAAATCTATTAATAGACACTTCCAAAATGACGATAAAAGCAGTAAGCGCGCTTTCTGCAAAACCAAGTTGGGCGATTTCGAAGGCATCGCGGAAGTTGAGGTATCTTGTCATCTTTAGTCCATGCTTTTTAGTAAATAGGAATGTCAATTTGATTAGCAATGCAACGCCAATTGATATAACTGACGCCAAAGCAATACCAGTAACTCCCATTTCCATACCTAGATACCATGAAAGTCCTGCATTAATTACAACACGAGCCACCATCGAAGTATAGAACTGTACATAGCCGCCTCGATACAAGACATATGTAAATATAAATGTATCAAACATATCCAATAGAGGATAAAAACGCATTACATTAAAATATTCAAGTGAGTACTTATATACCTCAGGTTTGTCAGCTACCACATGTACTAGCTGAGGTGTAAATATTACATATATGGCAGTTAGCGTAAATCCAACTATTGCACACATAATTATTGTTTGACTAAAAATTTGGCTCATTCTTTTTTTGTCGCCGGCACCATGCGCTCTTACAATAAGTGCAGCGCCACCGACGCCAATGAGATAAGCCAAAAATACTTCCAAATATGTATATGGCTCAATCAGATTGACCGACGCAAAGGCCGCATCATTAGAAAGATTACCGACTACAATTTCGTCTATAAGCAGTCCGATAATCTCAAGAATAACTCCCACAGTCGCTCCCATGAACACTGGGAAGAATTTTATATATTTTTTATCTGACATTAACGCTCTCCCTAAAATAATATCACTATTAATATTCTATCATAAAACAATAAATGCTACGAGCCACATAAATCAAAAAAAGCTTGATATTCTTATTCGAATATCAAGCCTTCATCTTCTAATTTATATCTTTACTTGCTGTCTTCTAATTTTGCTTTTAATTTTTCAACTGGAGTTCCTAATTCCTCTGATGCTTCCTCGATTGTAATTTTACCTTTGCGCACCATAGTTAGAGCAAATTCTTCCTTGCCCTTTCTTACATTTCCAATATCTCTCATATCCTGAAACATATACGATTTCCTCCATTTTTCATTATCAACAATATCTGCTATCCTTTTCTTTATTGTAGCAGATTTTACACTGGAATCAAACATTCCATCTACAGCTTTTAAAAAGACTTTTAAATCGTCGCTAATGTTACCTTTTTCCCCTTTCGTATTCAGAAAAATCGTATGACTCTCATCGTTATAATCACAATCTTGAATATTGGTACATTGATTTTGAATATTATAAACATATGCACCTTTTTCTAAGGGATCAAATGTGCAAATAAAAATTACATATGTTTCTTTTAAATCATTATAGTACTGTCCTGGCTGTAGCGAATCTATATCTATTGCGGAGTGGTAATATCTACTTCTCTTTGGCAAATCATCCTCAGATGTTTGCATTTCAAATTGTTTCCTTGTTCATTTTTTCATTCTCCTATTTTATTTATATCCCCCTATTGCGCGGTTTTCATTTATATACCTCCCTATTTTATTGCACAAAAAGAGAAACACAGACATAATATCTCGTGTGTTTCTCCCCTCTCCATTTTTTATTATAGTTGCTATTTATCTTTTTTCAAGTGCCTTTCAATATTGCAATATATGTATGAATAAGCTACGAGGTTATTCAGTTCGAACGCGCAGCGTTCTCACTGTGGGCTGTCGCCCAATATCCAAAAAGAAAAAGACCCGAGAAGAAATAAATTCCTTCTCGGGTCTTTTTCTTTTCGTCTATTAACCTCGTAGCTTATTCATACTCAATCGTACCCGTAGGTTTTGGTGTCATGTCGTATAGTACGCGGTTTATTCCTGGTACTTCATGAGTTATTCTATCTACTAATTTCTGCATTAGGTCGAATGGGACGTGTTCTATTTCGGCAGTCATGGCATCTTTTGTGTTTACTGCACGGATGATGCACATCCACTCGAATGCACGCTTGCCATCTTTTACGCCTGTTGATCTAAAATCTGGTACTACTGTGAAGTACTGCCAAACTTTTCCAGCTAGTCCTGCTTTTTCAAATTCTTCTCTTAAGATTGCATCTGATTCGCGAACTGCTTCTAGTCTATCTCTTGTGATTGCGCCTGGACATCTAACTCCCAAACCTGGACCTGGGAATGGTTGTCTGTAAACCATGTTTTCAGGAAGGCCTAGTGCGTCTCCCACCATTCTTACTTCATCTTTGAATAAGATTTTTACTGGCTCTACTAGTTCGAAGTTTAAATCTTCTGGAAGTCCACCAGCATTGTGGTGTGCTTTTATTCCATCTTCACTCTCTAGAATGTCTGGCCAGATTGTTCCCTGTGCCAAGAATTCTACACCTTCTAGCTTTCTTGCTTCCTCTGCAAAGACCTCGATAAACTCATTTCCGATTATCATTCTCTTCTGTTCTGGATCGTCCACTCCAGCTAGCTTGTCCAAAAATCTATCTGTGGCATCCACGTAAACTAGATTTGCATTCATCTGGTTTTGGAATACCTCTATTACCTGCTCTGGCTCACCCTTACGTAGCAATCCGTGGTTTACATGTACGCATGTAAGCTGGTCACCAATCGCTTTGATAAGAAGCGCTGCCACTACTGATGAATCTACTCCACCAGAAAGTGCAAGCAATACCTTCTTGTCTCCTACTTGTTCCTTAACAGCCTGTACTTGCTCATCTATAAATGCGTTTGCAAGCTCAGGTGTTGTAATTCTAACCATATCATCTGGTCGTCTGTCGTATACCATTTTTACTCCTCCTAAATTTCCTCGTTACATAAAATTTTAACAAAATTAAAAGGGATTTTCTATAAGAAAATCCCTTTAGTTTACTAGTTATTTTACTTTTATTTTAACTGTCTTCTTAATAACTTTTGAATAATAATTAGCATTTCCTGCTGCTCTGATCTTAATCTTAATCTTGTATGTCTTCTTTTTATATTTGCCCTTCTTAAGTTTAATTATGCCTTTCTTAGTTATCTTTACTTTCTTGTAAATCTTCTTAGTAGTTCCTTTTTTCACCTTCTTGAAAGTAACTTTACCTACTGCATTTTTAACCTTAAGTGCCTTCACCTTGCGCGATTTCTTCTTTAGTTTCTTAGCCTTAATTTTTTTCTTCTTGGCTGTTACTTTTATAGTGTTTGCTTTCTTTACCACAGGCGTTGGTTTTGGTGGGTCTGTAACAAGTGGAATCATAACTATACTAGTATCATCCTTAGTCAAATCTTCTGGTGTTAGCGCTGTACGTTTAGTGTCACCTTCTCTATAATAAGCTTTTTTAAATACTATTTGATCTGATAGGTTTGTGAACCTCGTATCAATTCTAGTGGAGCTTGCGCTCTCTTTTGTCCAGTCAAATGTGATGTTTGCAACGCTATTACCTTGTCCACCGCCCATTTGATTTGCAGTAATATTGCCTCCAGAAATAGATATATTAAAAGACTCATCTTCGCCACTGTGCCAAGTTGCTCCACCTATGTTTCCATGTGCAACAATTGTACCACCGGTGATATCTATGCTTCCCTGTCTAAATCTAGATGCCGCCCAAGGACAGTTTCCACTTCCAATGGCTGCAGAACAAGAACCACCTTCAGCTTCCACATATCCTCCATTTATTACTACCTCGCAGCACATTTGTCCATTGGCACCGCCAATACCTGCTGCTCCTTTATAATCAAGTTGCTCTTCTCTTACCATTCCGCCACCTTGGGCATTTACTTTCCCGCCATTAATAATAATGACACCTCCTGGTGATAAGATATAATGTGAACCTGCGCCACCGATGCCACTACTACCGTAGCAATCACCAGATTGAATTTCTTCTCCTCCTATAGCTGTAATATCACCACCATTTATAATGACTGTTCCACATCTAACGTCATAATTATCTGCGCCTATACCTGCTTGCCCCGTACCACCTGTGGCTACAAGTTTTCCTTCTCCCTCAATGGTAAGTTTTTGCTCTTTATTTACTCCAATGCCTTTTGTTGCATTTAATAAACAGTCTTTTTCTAAAACTAGCGTCTTATCGCCTTCTATCTCTAGTCTCTCATCCAATGTCACTTCGCCGGTTATGATAATTTTGTCACCATCCTCTACCATGCCCGCGCTAACTACACTTAAGTTCATTGGCATCATTCCAAATACCATTGCCAGTGTAATTACAATTGCTATTACTTTTGATTTTTTCATTGATCCTTCCTCCTATTTTAGTACTCTGGATTTGCATCAGATTCTTGTGTCATTTTTCTTGCTTGATTCATAACTGTTGGCATCTGTTCAAAGAAGTAGTCTATCTCTGCCTCAGTGGTGTATGATGCAAAACTGATTCTAACCATACCCGCTGTATTTTCATCCGAACAGTTTTCGAATCCTTTGGCGGTGGCATCACTGATTCCCATCAAACGCCATACATAAGGGTGAGCACAGAATGCTCCACGCCTTGTATCTATGCCTGCATACTTGGCAAGTCTTTCAGCTAGGAATGCTGTGTTAATATCGTGGAAGTTGAATGCCACTACTCCCGTCTTGTCAGATACATTTACTGTATCTCCGTATATAATAACCTTTGGCAACTTCTTCAATCCTGCAATCAATTTTTTGATTAGCACTTGTTCATGCGCCTGAATATTGTTCATTCCTATAGTGCTTAGGCAGTCAATAGCTGCTCCTAGTCCTACTACCGCTAAGTAGTCAGGTGATCCTGCTTCATAAACTTCAGGGGCTTTCTTCCAGTATACCCAGTTGTCTCCTACCACCTTGATAGTTCCGCCACCGTAGAACATTGGCTTATGCTTATTCAAAACTTTTGTTAAGCCAACCACAGCTCCGCCACCTTCAGGTGAGTACATCTTGTGTGCTGAGAATGCGAAGAAATCAATATCATCATTTGGATCTTTCACATCTCCAACCATAGAGAATTTTCTATGAGCAACTATCTGAGCTCCATCCACTACCAACTTTGCTCCGTACTTGTGAGCAAGTCTTGCTACTTTGTGAACGTCTGTCACATAACCAGTTACGTTTGAAGCAGCCGTGATTGAAACTACTTTTATCTTTTTAGTTTTCTTTTTACCTTTTTTCTTCTTATTATATTTCTTTAGGATTTTCTTTAATTCGTTATATTTAACTCTACCTTTGCTATCAACCTCTGCGTATTTTACTTTGCAGCGCTCGCGCCAACTTAGGTCATTAGCATGATGCTCTATTCTAGTAGCAAGCACTATATCCTTCTTGCTTGTCACAAGTGCAGATGCGAGTTTATTAAGTCCATCTGTTGTGCTATTTGTGTAGAAACATGTGTGTTTCTCTGGATCTGCACCCAAGAACTCTATTACTTTGTCGCGGGTTCTATTATAGATTGCTGTAGTGTAACTAGACTTCTGACTATCGCTTCGCTCCACTGCTGCATACATCTTCTTTTTCTCTTGGATAGTGTCATTTACATACTGGAATTCCAATGTAGTAGCCGCGTTGTTAAAGTGAGTCTGAGCTCTCATTGTTCCATCTTCCAATTTGACTGGCTGATTTAAACCAATCACCTTATCTTGAAGTGTATTTAATGAATATCCAGGCACTTTCTCAATGGCATACCCAAACACACGAACTGCGGAAGGGATGGTTATTTCTGCACCATCTTTAAACTTCATAGTTGTAGTTATATATGATGTTCCATTTTTAATACCTGATACTATTCCTTTGTCTGAAAGACTAGAATACTGTTTACCATCATCTAAAGAGAATGAAAGTTTATAATCAGACTCCTTAAATTTAGAACCAAACCTCTTGTTTCCTACAAAGAAGTTTTTTACTTTGGCAGGAATATTAGCTGTATTTGTACCAAGATGTTTCTTAATAAATACATTGTTAAATGCCTTGTAATCGTCATCTGACATCATCTGGCCTGCACAGTCACCCATATCTTCCTTTTTAACTTTTATGGTGATTTTTCCAATGTATCTCTTTTTGTGATTTTTTAGTTTCTCGTATATCTTAGCCTTAGTCTTTCCGGCTTTCTTTGCGTAGATATACTGTCTCTTCTTAGAGTCTTTTGCAATCTTCGCAATCTTTTTATTCTTAATCTTTGCAGTATATTTTCCCTTTTTCTTTGCATTTATTACAAAATCTTTTACTAGCTTATGACCATCCTTAAGCTTCTTAGGACTTGCATATTTGCTGTAGTATAGGTCCATAGACTCTGTTCCTGCTTTTGCTTTCTTCTTTTTCTTTGCAGCAGAAACACTCGCGCCCGCTCCAAAGGATGTCGCGATTAGTGCTATACAAAGAAGTATACTAATGATTTTTTTCATTTCATTCCTCCTCGAAACTCTATTTGATTTTAAGTTCGTTCTCATAGTTATTTTTATTATAACAAAAAACCGCTATAAAACAGCATATTTTTAATCAAAAATGCCACTTGAAAATAATGTTGTTAGAAAATAATATACTAGTATGGCGAAAGATCGATTTATAAAAGACATGACAAAGGGAACTCCATACAAACTTTTACTTAAGTTTGCTGTTCCTTTGTTTATAGGAAATGTCTTTCAACAATTTTATAATTTGGTAGATTCCATAGTGGTCGGCAACTATGTTAGTTCGAATGCGCTAGGAGCCATCGGAACAACTAACTCTTTGGTGTTCTTCTTCTTTTCTTTGATGGGAGGACTCTCGGTCGGCATTGGAATCATTATTTCCCAGCACTTTGGCGCGGGCAACAAAGACAAAGTAAAAGAGACTATCGGTACAGGCATTAGCGTTATATTTGTGGCATCTCTTGTGGTCTTTGCCCTGGGCTTCTTTTTGGCAAGGCCGGTGCTTACACTTATGCAGACCGATCCAAAGATTTTGGATGACGCAGTTTTGTATTTGAGAATGATATCATTAGGTGCGCTTGGAATGGGATTTTACAACGGTACATCAAGTGTGCTTAGGGCTTTGGGGGATTCGAAGTCGCCGCTCATTTTCTTGATTATATCTTGTATTATGAATGTGGTTTTGGATTTGCTATTTGTTCTTGTAATTCCAATGGGCGTGTTTGGTGTAGCCTTGGGAACTGTTATTTCACATTACATTTCGGCGCTGCTTTGTATTGTGTATGCGAGAAAGACTAATTCGTATTTCAAACTGGAGAAGAGTCACATTAAGCCAAACTTCGTGACTGTTAGAAAGACTCTAAGACTTGGAGTTCCTGTTGCGCTTCAAAACTCTATGATTGCATTCTCGCTAATCGTGCTTCAGGGAATAGTTAATTCATATGGTGCTGTGTTTACGACTGCATTCACTATCGTTGGACGAATTGAGTCGCTCGTTCAGCAGCCATTTATTTCTCTGGGCGCGGCTATGGCATCATACACTGGGCAGAATATTGGCGCGGGCAGATACGACAGAGTTCAGCGCGGATTTAAGAGTGCAAACATTATGAACTTTATTTTTGCTGGAGTTATTATTTTTGTATTCTGGGTCTTCACAGAACCAATCGTTTCAATGTTTGGCAAAGACGCGCAGACTTTGAAGTACGCAGTAGATGGACTTAGAATAACATCGGCGTTCTACTTCTTCTTGGGAATGATTTATCCAACGAGAAATGTTATGAATGGTGCGTTCTATGCAACTGGGATTACTTGGCTTTTGAACGGAACTTTTAGTGTGATTAGGTATAAGATGGGTAAGTGGAAAACTATAAAAGTAATTAATAAGAAAGACTAATAATCAACTTTTGACGAACATAATAAAAGGAAGGTTTTTAACCCTTCCTTTTTATTGCTCTTTTTTTATTAATTTTTCCACACTGCCCATTATTTTATCTAAATTATCTTTACTGACACTTTTCTTTGTATCTAAATTTTTAATTACATTTGAATTTACCTCTTCATAATCTCTGATTTGAGATTCGTTTATTTTTCCACTACTAATCCCATTCAAAAATTTTAGTTTTTCACCATCTAGTTTCTTATCATATAAATAGTTATATGCCTTCTTTACCTTATCTACATTATCACTCTGACTTCCCTTCATAGCTTTAAGCACATAAAAAGCATCTGATAAATCATATTTATACTTGCGAAATGCCTCTAATTTCATAGCAACTAGATACTCATCAGATATAGTTCGAACATCCAAAACTTGATTGTATGTTTTGTAATACTTACTTACTTCTGTTAACTTGTGAGTAAACGAAGTGGTTTTGAGGAAATCGCTATTAAGCCATTCTTCAGATATATTATTATCTTCTGCTATTTTATAAATGGCAACTTTAATAGATGTGCCCGCAGATATATAAGCATCGATATCCATTGTTGTTTCTCTAAAACCATAATTAAGAATGACAGAGGCTCCGCCCACGATTATCAATTCTACTTTTGTTTTTCGATTAAATTGTTTTTTTATTTCTCTAGAAAGCTGCGCAAGAAACCTTTCCACATCTTCTTTTTTATATGATGTCTGACTAAACTGCCTCATCCACATTCACCTCCATAATATTATGTTCCTTGAATACTGGGATTGCTTTTTTCTTGCACTCTTCTTTGCTTATCCATTTATTATTAACAGCTGTAGGATATATTTCTTCTTCTAACTTATAATCTCTTAACTCGTCATATTTATTATATGTAGGAATTCCGTTTCTTTCGCTTACATAATCCAACATACAAAGAACATATATTGCTTCCAACCTTTTTGATTGTTTCCAATATTGGTTGACGAGATCTTCTTCAATCATCATTTTTATAAATCTTCCATCTCCCATGCTCTTTAAATCATGCTGAAGATTTGATTTAAATAATTCAAAATCTACATAGCGATATGTCCTGCAATAATTATAAACTTCATCCATAGTAATACTTAATGCGTCACTAATAGCTTTAAGAATCTTTACTGAACAATCCTCTATTTTCTTTTTATTGTTCATAAGATCATGCAAAGTACTATATGGCAACTTTGTCATTTGCGCCAATTTATATAATGATATCTTTTTTTCTTTCAATAAATCTTTTAACATATTACACCTCATTTTATATATCGGTTGACCGACATACAATTATAATAACTCTTATTTGCTAAAAGTCAATACATTGGTTCTAGATTAAATAAAAAAGGAAGGGTTTTAACTGCACTGGTAAGATAAAAGTAGACATGTAAAAAAACATGTCTACTTTTTTCATGTTACAATTTTTAGTATGGAGGTGATTATATATGGGTAGACACAAA
>CADBBS010000013.1 GCA_902793045.1 uncultured Lachnospiraceae bacterium | reverse complement strand
GCTACTATTCAAGATAACGACTCAGTAGTATTTTGTAACTTCCGTCCAGATAGAGCTCGTCAAATAACTAGAGCATTCTGCGCAGATGACTTTGACGGATTCAATAGAGAGAAGAAGTTAGATTTAGTTTACGTTTGCTTTACAGAGTACGATGTTACTATTCCAAATACAGATATTGCATTCAAGAAAGAAGAGATTGTAAATACATTTGGTGAGTGGATTGCAAACAATGGTATGAAGCAAGCTAGAATAGCTGAGACAGAAAAGTATGCTCACGTAACATTCTTCTTTAACGGCGGAATAGAAGAGCCAAATAAGAACGAAGACAGAGTATTGGTAGATTCTCCAAAGTATGTTCCAACATACGATAAAAAGCCTAGAATGAGCGTTTACACAGTGTGTGATGAGCTTTCAAAAGCGATTGTGGATGGAGATTACGATGTAATCATTTGTAACTTTGCTAACCCAGATATGGTTGGACATACAGGTGTTCTTCCAGCAGCAATCAAGGCTATTGAGGCTATTGACGAGTGCGTGGGTGAGGTTGTTAACTTTGTAGAGCAGGTTGGTGGACAGATGTTTATTACAGCTGATCACGGTAACGCAGAGCAGTTGATTGACTACGAGACAGGAGAGCCACACACAGCTCACACAACAAATCCAGTACCATTCATTTTGGTAAATGCTGACCCTGGTGTTAAGTTGGCAGAAGGTGGAGTTTTAGCTGATATCGTACCTACTATGATAGATATGATGGGTATGGAACAGCCTAAGGAAATGACAGGACATTCACTACTTATTAAATAGGAATTTTAGTTGATTTTTACTAGTCAGTGTGGTAGTATAATTCGTGCTGAAAAGTAATATGGAGGTAAGCTTATGGCTTGGACAATAGCATTAACAATAGTATTTATTGTTATTTCATTAGGATTAACAGTAGTAATACTACTTCAAGAAGGAAAACAAGCAGGACTAGGTGGAACTATTTCTGGTGCTGCTGAGACATATTGGGGAAAAAATAAAGGCCGTTCTATGGAAGGTAAACTAGAAAAGGCTACAAAGATTATGGTAGTTTTATTCTTCGTACTTTCTATTGTTCTTAATATGGACTTTATTAAATGGTAGAGTATTAAATATGTTTTCTATTAGGGGTGTAGTGTTTACTACATCCCTTTTTTATTAGTTATGGACGAAAAAGAAAGAAGCACAATTGAATACTTAAATCACAAAGATAATTCTAACAAGGATAATCTGATAGAAGGCCTTTTCATTAGTAATGATAGGGGCTTTGGTTTTGTGGAAGTAGAAGGCATGGATGAGGATTTTTTTGTGCCGGAAAACTATAAGAACGGTGCATTTCACCATGACACTGTTCTAATTAAGGTGTTCCCATCCACACGTGGTAAGCGAAAAGAAGCCAAAGTGGTTAAGGTGGTTTCTCATGAGATTACTGAGTTAGTTGGATATTTCCAGGACAACAGAAGCTTTGGATATGTGCTTCCAGACAATAAGAAGATTGCCCAGGATATTTATGTTCCAAAGAAAAATAAGCATGGAGCTATCAATGGGCATAAAGTAATTGTAAAGATTACAGACTATGGCCAGAAGGGTAGAAAGCCTGAAGGTGAAGTTGTAAAGATTCTAGGTCATGTGAGTGATCCAGGAGTTGATATATTATCGATTGTAAATGAATATGAAATTCCAAGCGAGTTTGACGAGGAAGTTCAATATGAAGCTGAAAGAATTCCTGATAAGGTATCTGAAAAAGATATAGAGGGAAGACTTGATCTTAGAAATGAACGTACAGTTACAATAGATGGCGAGGACGCCAAAGACCTAGACGATGCTATTACTCTTAGAAAAGAAGGGGAGCAGTATATTCTAGGTGTTCATATAGCTGATGTATCTCATTATGTGACAGAATACTCTGCGCTAGATGATGAAGCATACAACAGAGCGACTAGTGTCTACTTGGTAGACAGAGTCATTCCAATGCTTCCAAGAAGATTATCAAATGGTATTTGTTCGCTAAACCAGGGTGAAGATAGACTAGCGCTTAGTTGTATTATGACAATTAATCCAGATGGAAAGATTGATTCATACGAAATAGCTGAGACTGTTATAAATGTTGATAGACGAATGACTTACACTGAAGTAAACGCAGTAATAGAACATGACGCAGAAGCAGAAAAAAGAAATGAAGGCTATGTAGATTTCTTTAATCTTATGTATGAACTATCACACATACTTAGAAAGAGACGAAACCACCGCGGTGCAGTTAACTTTGAAACTAGAGAGTGTAATATCGAATTAAACGCTAAGGGTAAGCCAGTTTCTATTACACCATACATTAGAAATAGAGCGACAAAGATAATAGAGGACTTTATGCTAGCAGCCAATGAGACTGTGGCTGAAAACTTCTATTGGCAGGATGTTCCATTTGTTTACAGAAATCACGAAGAGCCTGACCCTAAGAAGATGAAAGCCCTATCTTTGTTTGCAAGTAACTTTGGATATCACCTAAAAACTTCAAATGGAAAGATGCATCCAAAGGAGCTTCAAAAGCTTTTGGCGCAGGTGGAAGATACGCCGGAGGAACCTTTGATTAGCAGAATGATGCTTCGCTCGATGCAAAGAGCTGTGTATGAGCCATATAATAAAGGTCATTATGGACTTTCAGCAAAGTATTATTGTCATTTTACATCGCCTATTAGAAGATATCCTGATTTACAGATTCATAGAATTATAAAGCAGAGTCTTCACGGTGAGATGAATGATGAAAAGATAAATCATTACAAAAATATATTGGATGATGTGACAAAACATTGCAGCATAAATGAAAGAAGAGCCGATGATGCAGAGCGTGACACTGAAAAGATGAAAAAGGCCGAGTATATGAGAGAGCATATAGGCGAGACTTTCGAAGGAATCATTTCAGGCGTTACAAACTTCGGTGTGTATGTGGAACTAGAAAACACCATAGAGGGACTAGTTCACATTTCAAATATAACTGACGATCACTATGACTTCGACGAAGAAAACATGATGTTAGTGGGCGAACATAGTGGAAATGTTTATAAATTAGGAGAAAAGGTAAGTATAGTAGTAGATAGCGCAAGCAAGGTATCAAAAACCATAGATTTTAGCTTTATTTAAGCAGAAAAATACTTAATAATTATAAGTAAAAATCGGTTAAAATATGTGCTAAAAGTGGTATAATGTATCTTGTGCGAGATTTAAAGTAAGAGGACAAAATGAAGGCAGAGGAAATACGTTCAATTGCAAAAAATAAAAAAGCTCGCCACGATTATTTTATCGAGGAGACTTATGAAGCAGGTATTGAATTAGTAGGTACAGAAGTGAAATCCTTACGTCAAGGACACTGCAGTATTAAGCAAGCCTTCATAAGAGTTAAAAATGGACAAGTACTAATTCACGGTATGCACATTAATCCTTATGAGAAGGGAAACATTTTTAACAAAGATCCGCTTAGAATTAGAAAGCTTCTACTTCACAAGTATGAGATTTCAAAGATAGCTGGAAAGATAAATGAACAAGGATACACATTAGTTCCGTTGGAAGTTTATTTTAAAGGTAGTCTAGTGAAAGTAGAAATTGGACTAGCAAAGGGTAAGAAAAAAGCAGATAAGAGAGTAGACATTAAGAAAAAAGACCAAGAGCGCGAGGCTAGAAGAGATTTGAAAATGCAGTTAAGATAGAGGATAAAGTTATGTTGAAAGATGCGATTGATGCAGTAAAACAAGCAGAAAAAGAAGCAGACGAAATGGTAAGAAATGCCAAGGCAGAGGCTGAAAACTCAAAGGCTGATGTGGAAAAGGAAGCAAAGCAAGTGAGTGATGAGTCTATTAATCTTGCCAAGGAACAGGCTGCCAAAGAAATGGAAGAGCTTGAGAATAAATGCAAGACTATCGAAGAGAATAAAGATAGAGAAATAGAAAATCTAGTGACAGATTTAAAGACAAGCGCAAAGTCTAAAATGGATGAGACTGTTGAGTTAGTTAAGAAAGCTATTGGTTAAATATAAGGCGTGTGAAAAACTACACGAGGGAAGATTATGTCAGTACAGAAAATGAAAAAAATAAATATCTGTGCTTTGAAAGAAGATAGAAAGAGAATCTTAGAGTACATTCAAAGAAAAGGTTGTATTGAGATTTCAAAATTTGAAGAGGACGATTTTGAAAAGATGAATACAGCCACACAAATCTCCGTTTTTGAGAGGAGTGTTGTTTCTTGTGAGAATGCACTTGAGGTTCTTTCTTTATATTCAGAAGAAAAGACTGGAATGTTTGATTCCCTAAAAGGAAAGACTGATATTTCAGAAGATGAGTTTATTGGAATTGAATCAACTCACAGAGACTTAGTGGCAGAAGCCAAAGAGATTACAAACTATGGTAAAGAAATTGATGATCTAAATCTTGAGATTGCAAAGTGCGAAGATGAAAAGACTGCAATAGAACCATGGACTAGTCTAGATATTCCAATGAATACAAGAGGAACTAGAACTACAGATTTGCTACTTGGAATTATTCCAGGTGCTTATACGCAGGAAGAATTAAATATTAAAGTTTCTCAAGTGGAAGGTTTTCCAGAGGAGACAGAAGTAAAAATAGTAAGTAGTGATGATACTCAGACTTATATAGCAGTTATTACTGATAAAGAAGTAAAAGAGGAAACTGAAGATGCATTAAGGAAACTAGACTTTACAAAGCCAGTTTACTATACACATCATCTTCCAACTGAGTCTATCAGAAGACGTAATGAGAGAATCACTACACATAAAGCTGAAATAGAAAATCTAACAAACCGCATTAAGGCTAAAGAAGATTTGAAATTCAGAATAGAGGAAGTGGCTGACTATTACAGAGTACGTGCAGACAAATACAAAGTACTAGGTGAACTAGAACAGAGTAAGCATACATTCGTTATTACTGGTTCTATACCAGAGAATGAAGTGGATGAAATAAAGGCTACATTAGAAAACAAATATACAGCATATGTAGATACAGAAGATTACGTAGATGAAGAAGCACCAGTGCTTTTGAAGAATAATAAGTTCTCTGGAGCAGTGGAAGGTGTAGTAACAGCCTTTGGATATCCAAATAGATTTGAGATAGATCCAACTACTATTACATCGATATTCTACTACATACTATTTGGTATGATGCTTAGTGATGCTGCATATGGATTGATTATGTTCTTGGCCACATTTATTGTGCTTAAGAAATTCCCAAATATGTCAGAGTCTATGGCAAAATCATTAAGAATGTTTATGTACTGTGGTATTTCAACGCTTATATGGGGAATACTGTTTGGTGGTTACTTTGGCGATGCCATATATGTTATATCAGATACATTCTTTGGCACAAAGTTTAATATACAGTCAGTATGGTTTGAGCCGATTAAACAGCCAATGCAGTTGTTAATCTATTGTATGATTATCGGTATTATACATTTGTTTACTGGACTTGGTATTAAAGGGTATCAGGATTTAAAGAACAAAGATGTTTATGGGTTCTTTGCAGATGCCGTATTTTGGTATTTATTCTTAATAGGATTGATACTAATGCTTGTACCAACATCTATCTTTGCTTCACTTTCAGGAAGTCAAATCGAGTTTCCAGCATGGCTTAATTTAATAGCAAAGATTATGACAATTGTTGGAATGTTAGGAATTTTGGTTACAGGCGGAAGAGGAAGAAAGAATCCGTTTAAGAGAGTATTACTTGGTTTCTACAGTTTATATGATGTGACAAGTTGGCTTAGTGATTTGCTATCATACTCAAGACTTTTG
This sequence comes from uncultured Lachnospiraceae bacterium, assembly GCA_902793045.1. Taxonomy (GTDB): domain Bacteria; phylum Bacillota; class Clostridia; order Lachnospirales; family Lachnospiraceae; genus Eubacterium_G. Next base: position 11,042 of record CADBBS010000013.1, on the reverse strand, counting down.
GCTTTGGGACTAGCTACTGGAGTTATCGCATCAGTTATTAATACAATGGCCGCTATGGGTGGAAAGTCCGTATTTGGCGTAATACTATTTGTCGTAGTATTCATTATTGGACATACATTTAATATGGCAATCAACTTGCTAGGTGCATATGTGCACACGAACCGTTTGCAGTTTGTAGAGTTCTTTGGAAAGTTCTACGAAGGCGGAGGAAGAGAGTTCAAGCCATTTAAAGAAGATACAAAATATGTAAAGGTTAAAAAGAGTTAACAACTATTCTTAGAATAGTAAATATATAAAAAGAGAGGTTTTTATTATGTTATTAGCAGCAGCAACAACAATGGGAGACTTTTTTACAAGTCAAGGAATCGTTTATGCAATTTTAGGTGCAGCTTTGGCAGTGCTTTTGGCAGGTGCTGGTTCAGCTATCGGTGTTGGTATAGCAGGACAAGCAGCAGCAGGAGTAATGAGCGAAGATCCATCTAAGTTTGCAAAGGTATTGGTAATGCAACTACTACCTGGTACACAGGGTCTTTACGGACTACTTATTGGTTTCGTTACACTATCAAAAATTGGAATCATTGGTAGTGGTGCAGTTGAAATTACAGCTATCCAGGGACTAGAGATTTTGGCAGCTTGTCTACCAATCGCTATCGTTGGACTTATTTCAGGCAAGTACCAGGGTAAAACTAGTGCAGCTTCAATCGGAATTATTGCTAAGAAGCCAGACCAGTTTGCTAAGGCAATGCTTCTACCAGCCATGGTTGAAACATACGCTATCTTAGCACTACTTATTTCATTCCTAGCAGTAAACGGAATCGCACTAAAATAAATTGAAAGTAGAATTACAATGAGTGGATTAGATAATATTGTAAAGAAAATTAAATCCAATTCCAGGGACGAAATCGAACTTATCAAAAAGGACGCTGAAAGCTACAGAGCAAGTGTTTTAGCCGAAGCCAAAAAAGAGACCGACAAAGAAATCAAAAATATCTTAGATCAAGCAAAGAGAGATCAAGATTTATTTGAGGAAAAAGTGGTTTCTAACGGCGAGTTTAAACAGAGAAATGCTTTGCTTAAAGCTAAAGGCGAAGTGATCGATGAAGTAATTGCAAGAGCATTGGATGAACTTAAAAATCAAGATACAGATTCTTATTTTGCAACTGTCCTAAATGTGTTAAAGGGAAATGTTCAAGATAAGGATGGAAAGATTTGTTTCTCTAAAAAAGATTTAGATAGAATTCCATCTGACTTTGAAGCGAAAGCTTTAGATATTACAAAAGAAAAAGGTGGCTCTCTAACTGTTGATAACGAGCCAGCAGATATTGCTGATGGATTTATTCTAAAGTATGGCGACATAGAAGAGAACTGTACTTTTGATGCTATCTTTGAAGCAAAGAGAGATGAACTTAGAGACTTGGTAAATAAAAACCTTTTTAATAAATAGGAGGTAATACTTGTGGATGAGTATATTTACGGTGTTGCCCGTATAAGAGCGTTGGAGAGTACGCTTTTGACAGATGAAGATGTGAAGTCTTTGGCGGAGGCTAAGGATTATGACAGCGCACTTCAGATGCTGAAAGATAAAGGTTGGGGAAGTAATACTCCAAACGAATCTCTAAACGACATTATAGAAATTGAAAAAAATAAAACACGAGAAGTTATAGACGACATTATCAAAGATAAAGATGATAAAAAAGTCTTGATAGTGGAAGATGAATACCACAACTTGAAAACTGCTATCAAGAAAGTCTACACAGATGCATCAGTTGCAAACAAGTATGTATATGTGGCGCTAGATCCAAATGGTGTGAAAGATGAAAATGACGAGCACATCAAAGTCATTGAAAACATCACTATTAAGGAACTAGAAGATATCATCACAAACTCTGAATATGAGAAGTTGCCTGAGCATATGATTCATACAGCGAGAAAGGCTTCAGAGACTTTGATAAAGAGTGGCGATGGACAGCTCTGTGACATCATTATCGATAAGCAACTTTTAAGAATGTTTAGAAACATCGGTAGAGAGTCTACAAACAGCTTGATTAAAGATTACACAAATATAAAAGTTGGTATGGCAGACATTAAGGTTGCAATTCGTTCAGCTCGTGCCGGCAAAGATTCAGACTTTGCATTTAAGGCGATGATACCTTGCGAGTATGTAAATGTTAATGAACTAGAACGAGCAGTAAATGATGGGTACGAAGCAGTGATTGACTATTTAAAAGATATTGGTCATGAAGATTTGGCTCTAGCTGCTGAAAAGTCTATATCGTACTTTGAGTGTGTCTGTGATAATAAAATAATAGAGAGAATTAAATCACAGAAATACGAGACATTTACTATTGGACCAGTTCTTGCATATTCACTAGCAAGAGATAATGAGATTAAAACAGTTAAGATTATTCTTTCATGTAAAGAGAATGGTTTTGACGAAGACTTTATAAAAGAACGTGCGCGAATTATGTATGCGTAAGAGGTAAAGATGAGTAAAGTAGCAGTAATGGGAGATTATGACAGCATATATGGCTTTTCTGCATTGGGTCTAGATATTTACCCAGTGAAGGAAAAGGACGAGGGAAAGAAACTTCTAAAGAAACTTACCCTAGGCGAATATGCCATTATATATGTGACAGAATCCCTTGCAAAAGAAATTAGAGAAGAGATTGATAAACACAAAGAAAGTATCAGTCCAGCCATTATTCCTATTCCAGGCATTAGTGGAAACACGGGAGAAGGCGTGGCTCAGGTTAAGTCCTTTGTCGAGCAAGCGGTAGGATCTGATATTCTGTTTGGTGATGAATAATAATTTTAAGTATAACTTTGAGAGGAAACAGTTATGGAGAGTAGAGGTACAATCAAAAAAGTGGCAGGACCGCTAGTAGTAGCTACTGGTATGAGAGATGCCAATATGTACGATGTGGTTAGGGTAAGTGAAGAAGAACTTATCGGCGAAATCATCGAGATGCACGGTGATCAAGCTTCCATCCAGGTTTACGAAGAGACTGCAGGTCTTGGTCCTGGCAAGGAAGTGGTATCGACGGGCGCGCCTATGTCTGTGGAATTAGGACCAGGACTTATAGGTAGTATTTATGATGGAATCCAACGACCACTCGATGACATTATGAAGGTTTCTGGAAACCTCCTTAACCGTGGTGTTCAAGTTCCATCGTTAAAGAGAGATTTGAAATGGAATTTTGAGCCTACGGCAAAGGTAGGAGATGAAGTAGTTACTGGTGATGTTTTGGGTACAGTAGTTGAAACTGAAGTAGTTACTCAAAAGATTATGGTGCCATTTGGTTTTGATGGAAAAGTTGTTGAGATAAATGCAGGAAGCTACACAGTAGAAGATGTAGTTGCAAAGATTGAGACTAAAGACGGCGTGAAAGAAGTAACGCTAATGCAGAAGTGGCCAGTTAGAAAGGGCCGCCCATATAAAGAAAAGAAAGCGCCTAACAAACCACTTGTTACAGGACAAAGAGTTGTAGATACTTTGTTCCCAATTGCAAGAGGTGGTGTGGCAGCCGTACCTGGACCTTTCGGTAGTGGTAAAACTGTTATCCAACATCAGTTAGCAAAATGGGCTGAGGCTGATATCGTGGTATATATCGGTTGTGGCGAGCGTGGAAACGAGATGACAGACGTTCTTAATGAGTTCCCAGAACTTAAGGATCCCAAGACTGGAAAGTCTTTGATGGAGAGAACGGTTTTGATTGCTAACACATCAGATATGCCAGTGGCAGCTAGAGAAGCTTCTATATATACAGGAATTACAATAGCAGAGTACTTTAGAGATATGGGATTCTCAGTTGCTCTAATGGCCGATTCCACATCACGTTGGGCAGAGGCCTTAAGAGAAATGTCAGGTCGTCTAGAAGAGATGCCTGGTGAAGAAGGATATCCTGCATACCTAGGAAGTAGACTTGCACAGTTCTATGAGCGTGCCGGTGATGTAGTTACTCTAGGTAGTGAAGGAAGAGAGGGAGCGCTATCAGTTATTGGTGCCGTATCTCCTCCAGGTGGTGATATATCAGAGCCAGTTTCACAGGCTACACTTCGTATTGTAAAAGTGTTCTGGGGTCTTGATGCAGCACTTGCTTATCAGAGACACTTCCCAGCTATCAACTGGTTAACAAGTTATTCACTTTATCTAGATAGTATCGGACCTTGGTTTAACGAAAATGTAAATGAGGAATGGATTTCTATTAGACAGGAAATGATGACATTGCTTCAGGAAGAAGCAGAGCTAAATGAAATCGTTCAGATGGTAGGTATGGATGCTTTGTCGCCTACGGACAGACTTAAGATGGAGGCATCTAGATCTATTCGTGAGGACTTCCTACATCAGAACTCATTCCACGACATTGATACATACACATCACTAGAGAAACAGTATTTGATGATGAAGTTAGTTATCGGATACTACAACGAAGGTGCGAAGGCTCTAGAAAATGGAGCAGACATTAAGAAGTTAATCGACCTATCGGTAAGAGAAGATATAGGTAGATTTAAATACACAGAAGAGAAAGACATCGACAAAGAATACAAGAGAATTAGCGAGTTATTATCAGAGCAAGTTCTTAAGACTATAAACAAGGAGGAAATCTAGTATGCCAAAAGAGTATAGAACCATACAAGAAGTGGCTGGCCCACTGATGATGGTAAGAGACGTAGAAAACGTAACTTATGACGAACTAGGTGAAATCGAGCTTGCTAACGGTGAAGTTAGAAGATGTAAAGTCTTAGAAGTAAACGGTGGTAACGCACTAGTTCAGTTGTTTGAAAGTTCAACAGGTATTAACCTATCAAACAGTAAAGTAAGATTCCTTGGACACAGTATGGAATTGGGTGTATCGGAAGATATGCTTGGTCGTGTGTTTGACGGACTTGGAAATCCAATAGACGGTGGTCCAGAGATTATTCCTGATGAGAGAAAAGATATAAACGGTGTAGCTATGAACCCAGCTGCTAGAAATTATCCATCTGAGTTTATTCAGACTGGTATTTCAGCAATTGACGGACTAAACACTTTGGTTCGTGGTCAGAAGCTTCCTATCTTTTCAGCTTCAGGTCTTCCTCATGCCAACCTAGCAGCTCAGATTGCTAGACAGGCTAAGGTTATTGGAACAGATGATCCATTTGCCGTGGTCTTTGCAGCGGTCGGAATCACTTTCGAGGAAGCAGACTACTTTGTAAAGAGTTTTAAAGAGACAGGTGCTATTGATAGAACAGTACTATTTACAAACCTTGCTAATGACCCAGCGGTAGAGCGTATTGCGACACCACGTATGGCGCTAACAGCAGCTGAGTATTTAGCATTTGAAAAAGGAATGCACGTGCTTGTAATTATCACTGATATTACAAACTATGCCGATTCACTTCGCGAGGTTTCAGCAGCGCGTAAAGAGGTTCCTGGACGAAGAGGTTATCCTGGATACATGTACACAGACCTAGCTACTCTATACGAGCGCGCAGGTAGACAGACAGGTAAGGATGGAAGTATCACACTTGTTCCTATTCTTACAATGCCTGAGGATGACAAGACTCACCCAATCCCTGACTTAACAGGATACATTACTGAGGGACAGATTATCCTTAGTCGTGATCTTTATAGAAAAGGTGTTACACCACCTATCGATGTTTTACCTTCTCTTTCACGTTTGAAAGATAAAGGTATTGGCGAAGGAAAAACTAGAGCGGATCATTCAGATGTAATGAACCAGTTGTTTGCAGCGTACGCTCGTGGTAAGGACGCCAAAGAATTAATGACTATCCTAGGTGAGGCTGCTCTTTCAGAGATGGATCTTAAGTATGCTAAGTTTGCAGACGCTTTCGAAGAAAAGTATGTATCTCAAGGATATGATACAAACAGAACTATTGAAGATACGATGAATGTTGGTTGGGAGCTACTTGGAATGCTACCTAAGTCAGAACTAAAACGTATCTCAGACGAATACATTGAGAAGTACTACAAAGGTGAAGAATAAACCGAAAGTAGATTAGGAGAGAGTTATGGTAAATCCAACAAGAATGGAATTAACCAAACAAAAGAAGAAATTAGTCTCTGCAGTGAGAGGCCATAAACTCCTTAAAGATAAGAGAGATGAATTGCTAAGACAGTTCATGGACTTGGTTAAGGAGAATATGGAACTTCGTAAGAAAGTGGAGGCTGGCTTAAAGAGCGCAAATATGGAATTTGCCATCGCCAAAGCCGGTATGAGTAAAGAGGTATTAAATACAGCACTTCTTGCTTCAAAGAAATCTTTGGAGATTGATGAAGGAGAGCAAAACGTAATGAGTGTTGATATACCTACTTATTCAACAAGGATGGATATAAGTGGTGGTGATATCTATTCATATGGTTATGCGTTTACGGCTGGAGATTTGGATGATGCTATGTATTCCTTATCACTCGTGTTTAAGGATATGTTGAGACTAGCTGAGGTGGAGAAATCTTGTCAGCTTATGGCATCAGAGATTGAAAAGACTAGACGAAGAGTAAATGCTCTAGAGCACGTAATCATTCCAAATGCTCAGTCTAATATTAAGTACATAAATATGAAACTGGATGAGAACGAGCGAAGTACACAGACTCGTTTGATGAAGGTTAAAGATATGATGCTAGAAGAGGCTATCGAGGAAAGAAGAAAAGCCAACTAGCATAAGAAGAACAAACGGTGAAAGCTGTTTGTTCTTTTTTGTTATCAAACATTTGAGATTATGGTATAATGTTTTTGTGTGTATAGAACGGATATACAACTAAATATTATTTTTAGGAGGATTTGAAATGAAAAGAATTATTGCGCTAGCTCTAGTGCTAGTAGTATCAGTTGGATTGTTTGTTGGTTGTGGAAGCAAGAAATCATCAGACGCCAAAAAGTGGGTAATCGGAATGGATACAGTATTTAAACCATTCGAGTACACAGATGCAAAGGGCAACTTTGTAGGTATCGACGTTGATATTTTAAAGGCAGTAGCTAAGGACCAGGGATTCGAATATGAAATTAAGAGTCTAGGTTGGGATGCAGCTATAGCAGCTTGTCAGGCTAACCAGGCAGACGCTTTGATTGCCGGAGCTTCTATCACAGCTGAACGTAAGAAGACTGGATGGATTTTCTCAGACGGATACTTCACAGCCACACAGTGTATGGCTGTTAAGGCTGGATCAGACATTGACGATTTTGATGATCTAGATGGAAAAACAGTTGCAGTTAAGAATGGTACTGAAGGTGCTAGTTATGCAGCTAAGTTAGCTAAGAAATATAAATTTAAGATTACTAAGGTTAAAGATTCAGATACAATGTATCAATCAGTATCAGGCGGACAGGCTGATGCATGTTTCGAAGATACACCTATCATGAAAGCATCTATTAAAGATGGTATTAAACTTCAAGTTGTTAAGGGTACAGAAAATGAAGGTTCTGACTACGGCGCAGCTGTATTTAACAAGAATAAGAAGGAATTCATCGATACATTCAATAAGGGTCTTGCAAACATTAAGAAAGACGGAACATACGACAAGATTATTGAAAAATATCTAGGAAAATAATATAATATTTAAAGATGTTTAATAGTAAAGACACCATAGAAATTATGGTGTCTTTATTATTTAGAAACTAATTATTAGGAAGGAAAAGAAATGGTACAAATATTACAAGAATATGGACCATTATTGCTCAAATCAATGGGAAACACATTGCTTCTTGCTTTGTGTGGATTGTTTTTTGCGTGTATTTTAGGTCTTATCTTTGGTATCCTAAGCGTTGTTCATAACAAGGTGTGTAATATTATTGCACAAGTGTTTGTAGACGCTATTCGTGGTGTACCAATGATTGTATTGGCTTATTTTATATATTTTGGTATTCCATATGGTATTAACTCAGCATTTGACGCAGGGTTTACTTTGTCGGCGCTTCAAGCGGGTACAATCTGTTTGGCCCTAAACTGTGGTGCTTATATGGCAGAGATTATTAGAGGAGGAATCCAGTCAGTAGATATCGGACAGATGGAAGCTGCCAGAAGTCTTGGACTTCCTTATTCAAAAGCAATGAGAAAGGTTGTTTTGCCTCAGGCTATCAAAACTATGATTCCTAGTATCATCAACCAGTTCATCATCACTTTGAAAGATACATCAATTCTATCTATCATCGGATTCCCAGAATTGGTTAATGAGGCAAACAGTGTAGTTGCTATTACATTTAAATCATTCCAAGTTTGGTTTATTGTAGGTATTATGTATTTGATCGTAATCACTGCACTATCTAAACTTGCTAAACATATCGAAAGGAGGATGGCTAAAGGTGAAAGACACAGAGACAAACACTAGAGAAGTGAAAATACATGTTAAAAACCTTGAGAAATTCTTCGGAAAGTTAGAAGTATTAAAAGATATTTCTACAGATATTTATGAGGGTGAAGTGGTGGTAGTTATTGGACCATCAGGAAGTGGTAAATCTACTTTCTTAAGATGTCTTAACTTGCTAGAAGATATTACTGGCGGAGAGGTAGTGGTAGATGGAAACAGACTATCAGATAAACATGTAGATATTAACAAAGCAAGAGAAGATATTGGAATGGTATTCCAGCATTTTAACTTGTTTAACAATATGAATGTGCTAGACAATTTGACTTTGGCACCTATTCAGTTAAAGAAACAATCTAAGGACGAAGCAAAAGAGACAGCTATGAAGATGCTAAAGCGTGTAGGACTAGATGACAAAGCAACATCATTCCCAGCACAGCTTTCTGGTGGACAAAAGCAGCGTGCAGCTATTGCTAGATCTTTATGTATGAAGCCAGATATCATGCTCTTTGACGAGCCTACATCAGCTCTTGATCCAGAAATGGTAGGAGAAGTTTTGCAGGTTATGAAAAAACTTGCTCAAGAGGGAATGACAATGGTTATCGTTACTCACGAGATGGGCTTCGCCAAAGAAGTGGCTGACAGAGTATTGTTTATGGATGGCGGTTATATAGTGGAAGAAGGTACTCCAGACGAAGTGCTTAACAATCCAAAAGAACCTAGAACCATCGACTTCTTAAATAAAGTATTGTAATTATTAATCAGATAGTATATAGCTATCTGATTAATGCTAAGTAAAGATAATTGGAGATAGACATGTATACAGAATCATTAGTAAAATTTGGAAAAGTTAGATCAGAGATTCGAGACTTATTTGAATATGGTATGAAGAGAAAGGCTGAGATAGGAGAAGAGAACGTATATGATTTCAGTATTGGAAATCCTAGCGTTCCTGCACCTCAGTGTGTTAGTGATGCTATAAAAGAATTGGTTGATACTTCTGATTCTATTTCTCTTCACGGATACACATCAGCTCAGGGTGATGCGATGGTTAGAAAGACAGTGGCTGATCACTTGAATAAAAAGTATGGCGCAAAGGTAAGTGCTGATAATATTTATATGACTTGTGGCGCAGCTGCGGCTTTGTCTATTGTGATGAATGCTTGCATGCAACCGGGCGATGAATGTCTTGTTATTAAACCATACTTCCCAGAGTACGGTGTTTATATAGAGAGATCTGGTGCAAAAGTAGTGGAAGTTGATCCAGAAGAAAAGACTTTGCAGATAGATATAGAAAATGTGGATAAAGCTATCAATGAAAACACAAAAGCAATAGTTATAAATTCACCAAACAATCCAAGTGGTGTTGTTTATAAAAAAGATAAGATTGAAGCTCTGTGCGAACTTCTAAAGAAAAAAGAAGAGGAGTATGGACATCCAATATTTATCATCACTGACGAACCATATCGTGAATTAATTTATGATGATATTGAACTTCCATATTTGATTAACTACTATGACAATACTTTCTCATGTTATTCATTCAGTAAGGCTTTGTCTATGCCTGGTGAGCGTATTGGATATGTAGTGGTTTCGCCAAACATTGCAAATTATGAAGATGCTTATGCTGCAGTTTGTGGTTCTGGTCGTGCGCTAGGTTATGTATGTGCGCCTTCTTTATGGCAGAAGGTTGTTGCAAAGTGCGTTGATGCAACTGCAGACATTTCAATTTATAAAAAGAACAGAGATTTGTTTTATAATTCTTTGACGGAGATGGGTTTTGAGTGTGTATATCCTGATGGAGCTTTCTACCTATTTGTAAAAGCAATGGAAGATGATTCTAGAGCATTTTCAGCTAAGTGCAAGGAACATGAAATTTTGGTGGTTCCTGCTGATAGTTTTGGAATGCCAGGTTATGTTCGTGTTTCATACTGCGTAGAAACAAAACAGATAGAAGATGCACTTCCTGCTTTCAAGGCTTTGGCTGAGGAGTATAAATAATGAGTGGACAGTACAGCTGCGAGTTTTGTAGCAATTATGTTTATGATGAAGATTATGAAGAATATACTTGTGTGGTAAATATGGATGAGGACGATTTAGCTAGACTTTACCAGTCGAAGCATTCATCGTGTCCGTATTTTTCTTATGGCGATGAGTATAAACTCGCAAAGAAGCAATAGATATGAAAAAAGAATCTTATATTAAAATGGTAAATAACGTAAAAGCAAATAAGCGTTTGGAAAGAGCGCTTGTTTTTGCAAACTCCATTTTGACTGGAGTGGTCTACGCGAGTTTTCCTTTTTTACTATTTGCTCTTTTTTACAACAAAAAATATGACCAGTTGATTAGAATAGTTTTGGTTTGTGGAATATCGTTTGTATTGGTAAGTGTGTTCAGATATTTTTTCAATGCAAAAAGACCGTATGCTATGTATGGATATGAGCCAGTAGTGGCAAAGGAAAAAGAAGGACAGAGTATGCCATCTAGACATGTGTTTTCAGCATTTGTGATAGCGTGTGCCTTTGCATATATAAACCCAAAGTTTAGTATTATTTATTTTTTGGTAGCTACACTGATTGCTGTCCATAGAGTGTTAGTGGGAGTTCACTTTATAAAAGACGTAGTGGTAGGAGCGCTTATTGGAATTATTTCAGGAATAATAGGATTTTTCATAATATAAGGGAGACAAGTTTTGGATAAGAAAAGTGCAGTTGTAATGGAAGGCGGAGCGATGCGCGGT
>CADBBS010000012.1 GCA_902793045.1 uncultured Lachnospiraceae bacterium | reverse complement strand
CTGTATAGCAAGAAGTAATCAATGTTACTTACATCTAGTGCTCTTCCTATTCCAACATCTATAACGATGTTCTGGTTCTTTGCAGATGAATTTCTTTCAGTGTTCATAAATCCATTCATGCTACCATCAGTCAAAGCGCCGTCTTTGTTTTCACTTCCTGTCGAACTTTGTGTATAGTCCGCACAGTAAACCATATTGTAGTCTGTATCTATAAAGTCTTCTTCGTCTATCACTCCATCAATCAATGAGCTGGCACTTCCGGCTGTGTTAGGAATCTGATTTTTCTCGTTGCCGACCACGGCAAACTCTTTAATCTGATATCCGTATGCCTTTCCTCCAGAAATCAAGTTAAGTCTTACATACTTAAACTTCTCTATTGTTACCTGGCTCAAATCTGGTTCTAGAGCCATATCTGTATATTTATGATTTGTGTAATATCCGGCTGGCTGATAATTCTCGCCATCCTCTGATAGTTCCACGCTTAATGTATCAGCATTTGTGATGCCGCTTACAAAGTGAATACTATACCTATTTATGTTTGAGACATCTTGCAGTCCATCCAATGTTATATAAACAGATTGTGTAGTGGACTTTCCTGCTTTTGATGCATAGAAATCTCCAGTAGCCTTTCCGTCTGTCAAAGCAGTGTCTTTGTTTTCAGTACCCTTTGATGTGTATTGATAGCCTGCTCCTAAAGTCAAATTGTACTGAGAACCAGGAACCTGCAATTCCATCAAATCATCTAGTTCCATATAGTCTGTACCAGTTATTGCTGTAGTTGATTTTTGGTATGAAGGGTTCTTAACTGGTTTGTATTTATCGCTATTTGCCGTAGGCACCATATATGTAGCGTATGCCTCATACTCGCCATTTACAAACTCTGCGGATTCGTAAACGATGCAATCATCATACGTAGTTACGATTGTTCCCTCTGACATATAGCCGTTCATGTCTACTCTAATAGTATCGTTGTCACCTATGTATCTAGGCGCGCCCACACTTGAAACGTGAAGAAGCGTTCCGCCCTCTCCGCCTCGAAGTGTACCAATATTTAGACATGGGTTAATGTCTTGTGCAGCGTACTGCCAGTGTGAATGTCCAGTAAACATTGTTGAGTTTTTATACTTGCTAAGAAGCGCCTGCAAATTTAGTCCATCGCTTGTCTTAACAACATCCTTGTAGTCAAGGTCATATGAATATCCGCCAGCGTTCTTCAAATCTCCCACGCAATTGTCAAAGTCTACTACATCGTTTTTGTTTGTATTAACAGGAAGGAATGAATGGAAATAGATAAACACGTTCTTGTCCTTGTAAGTCTCAAGCTGATCTTGCAACCAATCCATCTGTCCTGTTGTAATTAGTTTGTCTGTATCGTAAACCTCTCCAGTCTTTGCAATTTCGTTTAGGAAAATAAAGATGTTTCCACCCGCTTCTGTCACGAAATCAAAACCAGGAAGGCTCTTATTCATAATGTCACCGCCCGCTGTCGCTCTGTACTCTACTGGCACAGGGTTTGACAAAGCGTCGTTTGCCAAAATAGGCACGTTAAGTTTGTTATTAACGTTTCCTTCGCCGTCCACTGTATAGTAGTCTTTGAAAATTGTATTATAGAAATCTTCGCACTGAGTGATTAGTTTGTTTCCATCACTTGTGGAAGCTGTTGTTCTAGTATCGTGGTTACCTGTAACTGTAAGTACAGTCATATCCGAATACTTATTTGCTATTGTGTTGTATTTCTCAAATGCTGAGTGCTCGCCCTTTGAAGATAAATCTCCACACACACCAACGAACTTGATTCCCTCGCCGTGCAAGAAATCAACCGCCTTGTTCATAGCAACAGCTGAATCGTCATCACTAAATGTAAAGTATCTTTCAAAATGCGGATCCGACAAAGAAGCAAACGAATAACCATCTTCCTCGTCAAATAACCTGTCGCTAGGCAAGTTGTATGTATATTCAAGATTTTCTTTGCGATATACTAATACCTTCTTTGCTCCTTTTGGTATTGCAGTATGTCCTGTTGCAATATTAAATGAACCTTCGCCGTTCTGGACTACTACTCTGCAAAGATAAGTGTATAGATGTCCATTCTTCTTTAACTTCTCTCCGTTCTCATCGCCCCAGAATACTTTGTAAACTCCATCTTCGGATGCACTAATTCTGATAGTTCCCTCAGCATAACCCGGCGTATTGTACGCAAAGTCGTAACTAAAAGCACTAACCTTATCTCCCCCTGCAGCATAAGCATTTTTGTATGTAATGCCAGTGGAAAATACCAATGTGCAAACCAATACAAAACTAAGAATTCTTTTTAAAATCTTATTTCCCTTCATACGGATCTCCTTAAAAATATTTTTTAAGTGTCTCGCTTTTTATGTAATTGTAAAATTAAACGTCCCAATAATATGAGTTTATTCTACCACTATATAATGAGAAAAGGTTGTTTTTGAGAGTTCGTATATTCTTTATAAGGGCTCATTTTTTATCTGTGGAATGCGAAACAGAGGCTCGAATTCGCTTCGCTCTTCTCGCTCGTTTCGACATTCCTACGGAATTACAGACACATAAAAAAAGAGAAACAAGAATAAATCCTTGCTTCTCTTTTTTTATATATCTGTATTCCACAGATAATATTATCTTTTCGAAAATTGAGGAGCTCTTCTCGCACCCTTCAATCCATACTTCTTACGCTCTTTCATTCTTGAATCTCTTGTCAAGAATCCAGCTTTCTTTAAGACTTTTCTGTTTTCTGAATCAGCCTCAACTAATGCTCTAGCGATACCATGTCTGATGGCACCAGCCTGTCCAGTAGTTCCGCCACCCTTTACAGTGATGTCTGCATCAAACTTATCAGCTTGATCGATAGCTTCTAGCGGCTGTCTTACGATAACTTTCAATGTCTCAAGACCAAAGAAATCATCTATATCTCTTTTATTGATTGTAATTCTACCTGTGCCTGCTGAGAGGTAAACTCTAGCGACACTACTTTTTCTTCTACCTGTACCGTAGTATGTATCTTTTGCCATGTTATTTCCTCCTCTCAGTTATTAAAACTTTAATTCCTCAGGCTGCTGTGCAGCATGTGGGTGTTCAGCACCAGCGTACACGAATAGCTTCTTGTACATCTTTCTTCCTAAAGGTCCCTTTGGAAGCATGCCTTTAACTGCGAGTTCAATAACCTTCTCAGGTTTCTTTTCAAGCATAGTCTTAAGATCTGTTTCTTTCATTCCTCCAACATAGTCTGAATGATGGTAATAAATCTTCTGATCTAACTTCTTTCCTGTTACTTTGATTTGGTCTGCGTTTGTAACGATTACATAGTCACCAGTATCAACGTGAGGTGTGAATGTTGGTTTATTCTTTCCTCTTAATACCTTAGCTATCTCTGATGACAAACGTCCCAATGTATATCCTGTAGCATCAACTACATACCATTTTCTTTCAATATCTGTTGGATTAGCCATGTATGTTTTCATTGGTATTCCTCCTGATTTAATTTTCAATTTCTCACTGCAAGCGAAATGTCCGAAACGCCTGCAAACGTACGTGTTTACTAGTTCTTACCGGGGCTATGGCCAGAACTATATTACACGCCACAGAGTAAGATTATATAATAAAGAATCCCCTATGTCAAACGGTTTTTCGCATATTTTAGGGGCTCTAAATTACTCGTTTTCGTACTTAATTTCCACTAATCTCAAGCCTCTAGCAACAGCTGTCTTTCCAGCTTTACCTCTATCCTTTGACGCTATAATATCTTCCATATCTGAAGGCTCTAATTTGCCCTCTCCCACTTCTAACAGTGTTCCAGCAATTATTCGCACCATATTGTACAAAAAGCCGTTTCCTTTGGCGATTATGGCTATTTCGTCGCCATTTTGTGTGACTTCTAGCGATTCTATCGTCCTTACAGTGTTTTCAACCTGCGAACCAGTACTGCAGAACGCGGCAAAGTCATGTTCACCCACCAAAAACCCCGCTGCTTCCTTCATTTTGTCCACATCTAGCTTAGAATATGTGAAATATGTATAAAGTCTTCTGACTGGATCTGGCATATCTCGGTTAATAATTGTGTACTGATATGTCTTCATGCTGTTTTGGTATCTTGGATGCCAATCTTCATCCACCTCATCAGACTTCACAATCGAAATATCCTCCGGCAAACGTTGATTCAAAGCATACGCAATCTTTGGCGCGGGAATATGAGTTTCCGTGTCAAAGATGCAATAGTTTCCATCCGAATGAACGCCTGAGTCTGTTCTACTAGCACCTACTACTTCTGTGTCTTCATTTAACAAATCAGACAGAGTCTCATTCAAAACTCCCTCTATCGTCACTTCGTTTGGCTGAACCTGCCAACCACAGTAATTTGTGCCATCATATGCAACTTTTAATCTGTATCTCTTCATATCAAACCTCTAAAAAACAACAAATGTATTTCCCAAAAACTTAACCACTACCACATTTACCACAATCACGCTCGCGATAATCACACCACAGAAAATATATGACATGGCATCGCGCTTCTTGTACTTAAGTGGATGAAGCTTCGTTCTATTTCCGCCGTTATAGCACCTTGCTTCCATAGCCTGCGCCAAATTGACCGCTCTCTTTATCGAGGACACAAATAGTGGAATCAAAATTGGAATCAAGCTTTTCGCTCTCTTGAACATATTTCCGCTTTCAAAGTCTGCACCTCTGGCCATTTGCGCTTTCTTAATTCTCTCAGTCTCCTCCATCAAAGTTGGAATAAACCTGAGCGCCAAAGACATAATCATTGCAATCTCATGAACTGGCACTCTAATCACCTTTAGGAAACCTAGCGCCTTCTCTAGTCCATCCGACAAATCATTTGGCTTTGTAGTTAGTGTCATAACAGATGTAGACAAAACCAAAAGAACTAGTCTAACAACTAAGTAAGCAGATCTTACCAAACCTTCCGATGTGATAGTAAATATCCACCAGTGCGCCACTTCATGCTTTCCCGGTGTAAAGAATATGTTTAGTAAGGCTGAAATAATCAAAATAATTATAATTCCCCTTACACCCTTTATTACTTTTCTAAAAGGAATTCTAGACATCTTAACAACCACAAACAAGTAAAGTGCCATTAATCCAAATCCAATAAAGTTGTTTACGACAAATAGCATCACAATGAAGACCAAAGTGCCAAACAATTTGACTCTTGGATCTAGTCTGTGAATTATTGAGTTTTCAGGATAGTATTGACCTATCGTAAACTCTGACATCTTTTCCCTCTCTATTTCAAAACTTTTAGTAAGTTATCCTTCGCTTCTTCTACGCTTAGTACCGACGTGTCTACATCTAGTCCTGCGCTCTTTAGTTCGTGCATCACGCTTGTCACTTGTGGAACTTTAAGTCCCATCTGTTCCAGTTCATCGCCTCTTGCAAATATATTTCTAGTAGTATCATCCATTGCCACTTTGCCATCGTTCATCACAACGATTCTTTTAGCATGCAAAGCAACTTGCTCCATATTGTGAGAAACCCAGACGATACTAACCCCCTTCTTCTCATGAAGTTTCTTAACCTGCTCCATAATCATATTTCTGCCCTGTGGATCAAGACCACTAGTTGGCTCATCCAAAATCAATACTTCTGGATCCATCGCCAAAACCCCGGCAATAGCCACTCTTCTCTTCTGCCCACCAGACAATTCAAAGACAGACTTGTCATAACTTTCCTTTGGAACCTCAACTAGCTTCAAAGCCTCTATGGCTTTCTTCTCTGCCTCCTCGTTTGAAAGCCCCATATTCTTTGGTCCGAAACAAACGTCCTTAAGCACAGTTTCTTCAAACAATTGATTCTCAGGATTTTGAAAAACTAGTCCCACTTTCTTTCGAAGTTCTCTTTTATTAAAGTCTTTGTCTTCAATATTTTTGCCGTCCACCAAAATCTCTCCAGTGGCACCTTTAAGCAACCCATCCATAAGTTGAATGAGCGTAGACCATCACAAAGAGCCCTAGTCTCCTTGCTAGTCTTCTGGTTATATATGTAATTTACATTTTTAAATTCTATCTTTGCCATAGTTTAAAAATATAATTCCTCCCAAATTTATCCTTTTAAAGTTTCAAGTTCACTCACTAAATCCTTCGCCGTCAAAATGCTATCAGAAATCTGAACGCCATTCTTTCTTAGTTCATACGCTAGCTCAGTAACCTGAGGCACTTCCAATCCAAAGGATTTGAGTTTATCTACTTCTTTGAAGATCTCCCTTGGTGTTCCTTGCATTTCAAGTTCACCCTTGTTCATCACAAACACCTTGTCCACATCCACAATCTCTTCCATATTGTGCGTAATCAAAATGATAGTGATACCTTCTTTATTCAAACTCTTAAGAGTATTAATAACTTCTTCTCTTCCAACAGGGTCTAGCATAGATGTTGGCTCATCCAAAACCAAACACTTTGGTTGCATTGCTAAGATTCCCGCTATTGCCACTCGCTGCTTTTGTCCGCCCGACAAATTAAGAGGAGATCTTTTCGCATACTTTCTCATCTCAACTGCAGTCAAAGAATCATCCACTCTCTTTCTAATCTCATCAGTAGGCACCGCTAGGTTTTCCGGTCCAAAGGCCACATCTTCCTCCACTACTGTAGAAACAATCTGGTCTTCTGGATTTTGGAACACTAATCCCGCAGTTCTTCTCACTGTTAAAATAGTCTCGCTATTTTTTGTATCAATGTCATCTACATACACAGTTCCTGCTGTCGGCATAAACATCGCATTAAGGTGTCTAGCAAATGTAGACTTGCCAGATCCATTATGTCCAATAACCGCAACAAAATCACCTTCGTTCACATCCAAAGAGACATTATTAACAGCACGCTGCCTTGAATGACCCTCGTGATTCTTGTAATCATATATTAAATTTTTTACGTTGATAATACTCATATCTTTTCCTGTGTTTTTTGTTTTGTGAAAATACATATACATTCAACGATTCAAGTGGAATGTATATGTATTTTCACAATATATAAAAACAGACAGATAAAAGAAACGATGTTCTTTATCTGTCTGTTTTTTAAAAAATTAATAATTTTATACTAACTCCAATAATACTTCCATCGCTGCGTCACCTTTACGCTGACCAATCTTCACGATTCTAGTATAACCACCATTGCGGTTCTCGTACTTTGGAGCAATCTCGTCGAATAACTTGTTAGTCAAATCAACTTCTTTAGTCTCTCTCTTTGTAGCACCCTTCTCAGTTACTGGATAAAGAACTTTCATCATTTGACGTCTTGCATGAAGCTTTGATGGTTTGTCTTTCTTGATAGTCTTTGACTCTTCGTCAAATACTGTAACTTTCTTGCCATCTACCACTTCTTTAACTCTCTTGCCATCTTTATCTTTTCTAGCAACTTTGGCTGTTACTTTAACTTCTTCGTAATTGTCTTTCTCTTTTACAGCTAGTGCAATCAAGCCCTCAGTAACCTTACTGACTTCCTTTGCACGGCTCTCAGTTGTGACAATTTTTCCGTTATTTAAAAGACTGGTAACTTGACCTCTTATTAAAGCCTTTCTTTGACTTGAAGTTCTTCCAAGTTTTCTATAACCTGCCATTTTCTTACCTCCTACAAATCAGTAATTACTGATCTTCGCCTGATTTCTTGAATCCAAGACCAAGCTCTTCTAGTTTATTGATAACTTCTTCTAAAGACTTGCGACCAAGGTTTCTAACCTTCATCATTTCGTCTTCAGTCTTGTTAACTAATTCTTCCACAGTATTAATCTGTGCTCTCTTCAAACAGTTGAATGAACGAACTGAAAGTTCTAGTTCATCAATGTTCATTTCTAGTACTTTGTCGCTCTCTTCTTCGTCGTTGTCTGTGATAACTTCCACATCCTTAGCAACGTCAGAAAGATCGATAAGTAAGTTTAGGTGCTCACAAAGAACCTTTGATGCAAGTGAAACTGCTGCATCTGTCTCAATAGTACCGTTTGTGTAAACATCAAGTGTCAACTTATCATAGTCTGTTACTTGACCTACACGAGTGTTCTCTACTGTCATGTTTACTCTCTCAACTGGAGTGTAAATTGAATCAATAGCGATTACACCGATTGGTAGATTATCGTTTTTGTTCTTTTCTGCACTCTTATATCCTCTACCCTTAGTAATAGTTAATTCCATACTAAGCTTACTCTTGCTGCCACCGTTGATAGTAGCAATTACTAGGTCAGGGTTAAGAATTTCAATCTCTGAATCTGCTTCGATATCAGCAGCTGTAACTGTTCTGTTACCAGACACATCAATGTGAGCTACTTTTACGTTGTCAGACTCGCTGTGATTGATAATTTCTAGTTGTTTGATGTTAAGAACAATCTCTGTAACATCTTCTTTAACTCCAGGGATTGATGAGAACTCATGAAGTACTCCGTCAATCTTAATTTGGCTTACTGCCGCTCCTGGTAAAGATGAAAGCATAATACGACGAAGCGCATTTCCTAGTGTAGTACCATAACCTCTCTCTAAAGGTTCTACTACAAACTTTCCATATCTTCCATCATCTGATTTTTCAATTGTAATATTTGGTTTTTCAAAATCGAACACTAATTAGCCCCTCCTTTATTTGGAATTGAATTAGCTTATTATGAATTCTATTTAGAATACAACTCGACAATAAGCATCTCATCTACTGGTACATCAATATCTTCTCTTGTTGGTAGAGATTTAATCTCACCCTTTAGGTTATCCTGGTCTACTTCTACCCAAGCTGGGAATGTTCTTCCACCAGTTACCTCTAAGATATCTTTGTATCTCTGAGAGCCTTTACAATTCTCTTTGATTTCAATTACATCGCCCTCACTTACAATGTAAGATGGGATGTTTACTTGTTTCCCGTTAACCATTACATGCTTATGACCGACAATCTGTCTAGCTTCTCTTCTAGTACGTGCAAATCCTAGACGGAAAATAACGTTGTCTAGACGAGACTCTAATAAAATCATAAGATTTT
The DNA here is from genome assembly GCA_902793045.1 of uncultured Lachnospiraceae bacterium. Taxonomy (GTDB): domain Bacteria; phylum Bacillota; class Clostridia; order Lachnospirales; family Lachnospiraceae; genus Eubacterium_G. The sequence continues at coordinate 14,717 of CADBBS010000012.1, read as the reverse complement.
CACCTGTTTTACCAGGTTTCTTCTGGGCTTTCTTAAAATAGTTTCTAAAAGGTTTCTCTAACACACCATAGATGAATTTAGCTTTCTGCTTTTCTCTAAGCTGAAGACCGTATTCACTCATCTTTCTGTTAGATCTCTTTAAGCTTCTATTTGATTTCTTGTCTATTCCTAAATAAACTGGATCCAAACCAAGTGATCTACATCTTTTAAGAACAGGAACTCTATTTACTGCCATTCTCTATTCCTCCTCATTAGACTCTACGACGCTTTGGTGGACGACATCCGTTGTGTGGTACTGGAGTTACGTCTTTGATAGATGTAACCTGTAGTCCACAAGTAGCTAGAGCACGAATAGCTGCCTCTCTACCTGAACCTGGTCCCTTAACCATAACGTCTACTGATTTTAATCCATGAACTAAAGCTGCCTGTGTAGCTGTCTCTGCTGCCATCTGTGCGGCATAAGGAGTAGATTTCTTTGAACCTCTAAATCCTAAGCCACCAGCACTAGCCCATGATAAAGCGTTTCCTTCAGCGTCAGTCAAAGTAACAATAGTATTGTTAAATGACGCCTGAATATGTGCTTGACCGTGTTCTACATTTTTCTTAACACGTCTTTTTGTCGCTTTTTTTGTAACTTTCTTAGCCATTTTTTAAACTAACCTCCCTTATGGGTTTTACCTTACTTCTTCTTATTTGCTACAGTTCTCTTTGGTCCCTTACGAGTACGAGCATTATTCTTAGAATTCTGTCCACGTACTGGAAGACCCTTACGATGACGGATACCTCTATAGCATCCAATCTCCTGTAGTCTCTTGATGTTCATAGCGGTGTCTCTTCTTAAGTCACCCTCTACTACCTGAGATGCCTCAATAACGTCACTGATTTTCTTTACTTCAGCGTCAGTCAAATCCTTAACTCTAGTGTCTGGATTAACATCTGCTTCAGCTAAGATTCTCTTAGCACTTGAAACACCAATGCCGTAAATATAAGTTAAGCCAATCTCAACTCTTTTGTCTCTAGGTAAATCAACACCTGAAATACGAGCCATGTGTATAACCTCCATATAGTTAAATTTACGTGAAAAACAAATCTGCGTAGCTCGTGCTACACCACCTTAGGTGATATCATCACACGCCTGAAATGTGTACGCGACTTTAGATTCACAGTTTAAAAGTTTCCGGATAAGCTTTCAGCAATTAAGCTTTATCCTTATGTAATAGTGGCTAGATAGCGCCACTGCAGCCGCAAGTTCTTTAGGAAAATATTCCTAAAAACGCACAAATAAGCGAACAATACTATGATCATTCACTCTTGCTCTTAGTCAAAAATAATTATTATCCCTGACGTTGTTTGTGCTTTGGATTATCGCAAATTACTCTTACGATTCCCTTTCTTTTAATGACTTTGCATTTTTCGCAAATCGGTTTTACTGATGATCTTACTTTCATAGTAACACCCCTTTCTTAAAAAAAGTCCGACTAACATCATATCAAAATCTGCCGGACATTTCAAGCAAAAATTTAATAAATTATAGTAGTTTTTCAGCCTATTTATCACGCCAGATAATACGACCTTTACTTAGATCATATGGTGACATTTCAATAGTAACTGTGTCGCCTGGCAATATCTTAATGTAGTGCATTCTAAGCTTTCCACTTATGTGCGCTAGCACGATATGGCCATTCTCTAACTCTACTCTAAACATAGCGTTAGGTAGCTTCTCTACTACTTTACCTTCAATCTCAATAACATCTGCTTTTGACATTCTTATCCTCCTAAGTTTTAGAAAAATCTTTTATCTATTCAACTAGTGATAATATTTCTGGTTCACCATCTGTAATCAGAATAGTGTTTTCATAATGAGCTGACATAGAGCCGTCATCTGTCACTATAGTCCAACCGTCATCTAGCTGTGCTATCTCAGGTCTTCCCATATTGATCATTGGCTCAATGGCAAAAGTCATACCCTCGCGTATCTTCATTCCTCTTCTCTTTTGTCTGAAGTTTGGAATGGTTGGGTCTTCGTGCATCTCTTGCCCAATGCCGTGTCCTACCAAATCTCTAACTACGCCATAGCCAAAGCTTTCAGCATAATCTCCAATAGCTGCTGAGATGTCAAACAAATGATTTCCATCTCTTGCCTGTTCGATGCCGACAAAGAAACTTTCTTTTGTCACATCAATAAGTTTCTGAACTTCTGGATTAATCTGACCGATTGCAATAGTTCTCGCAGCATCTGATTGGTAGCCGTGATATATAACTCCCATGTCTAGACTAACGATGTCTCCATCTTTTATAAACTTGTCTTTCTCTGGAAGTCCGTGTACAACCTCGTCATTAATTGAAATACACACTGAGCCCGGAAATCCGTTGTAGCCGAGGAAGGATGGTTCACATCCGTAACCCCTAATCAACTTTTCCGCTATCTGGTCTATCTCATATGCACTTATTCCGGCTTTGATTTTGTCTGCCATCTCATTGTGGCAATTTCCCAAAATCTTTCCAGCCTCTCTCATCAACTCAATTTCTCTAGCTGACTTGATTGTTACTGCCATTATTATTCTCCTAAAATCTTAACAACGTTTTCGAATACTACTTCTCTGTCCTGTGTACCATCTACACTGTGAACTAAATCCTTAGCTCCATAGTAATCCTTAAGTGGCTGTGTCTGCTCATGATAAGTTTTAAGTCTAGCCAAAACTGTATCTGGCTGATCGTCTTCTCTCATCATCAAGTGACCACCACACTGGTCGCACTTACCTTCAATCTTTGGTGGCATGTGCTCTAGGTGGAAAATAGCTCCACAGTGTGCACAAGTTCTTCTGCCAGCCATTCTTGTGATAATGTGCTCGTCAGGTACGTCCACATCTATAACGTTGTCGATAGCCTGACCCTTTGCCTCAAGCGCCTCATCTAAAGCTTCTGCCTGAGGGATTGTACGTGGGAAACCGTCTAGTACGTAACCGTTAGCACAATCTTCCTTCTCAAATCTATCCATAATTAGCTCAAGCACTAACTCGTCAGGAACTAAGTCTCCTGCTTCCATGTATGCTTTTGCTTTGTTTCCAAGTTCAGTTCCATTTTTAATGTTTTCTCTAAAGATATCTCCTGTTGAAATGTGTGGGATATCATACTTCTCTGCTATTCTCTTTGCCTGAGTACCTTTACCGGCACCAGGAGCTCCAAGCATAATTATTCTCATTGATTTCTCCTATCTTTCCTCTGCGTCAAAGAACGCAATTTTTCAAACATTATAGACACAACGAAGATTTTCGTAAATATCTCACGAAAATCTTCATTGTAATCTTATGTCTTAATTAAAATATACCCTTAACTGTACTGAAGTTTCTTTCACTAACCATTGACTTAATAGTTTCAAGTGTTTCAAGGATAACACCTACGATAATGATGATTGATGTACCACCAAATCCTAGAGCCACACCTGAGAAACCTGAAGCTGCAATTGGAATAGTTGCTACGATACATAGACCAACCGCTCCAATGAAAATGATGTAGTTAAGAATCTTTGTTAAGTATGATACTGTTGGTTTACCACTTCTGATACCAGGGATAAATCCACCTCTATCATTTAGGTTCTTAGCAACTTCTCTTGGGTTGAAAGTAATTGATGTATAGAAGTATGCAAAGAATATAATTAACAATAGGTAAACTACAAATCCAATTGAATATTTCCATCCTGTTGTAGGGTTCAACCAGTTTGATTGACTTAAGTATTTAGCCCATTCAGCCTGTCTTCCCTGTGCATTAAAGAATGAATAAATAACTACTGGGAATTGTAGTAAAGATGAAGCAAAGATTACAGGGATAACACCCGCTGTGTTAACACGTAGTGGAATGTTAGACTGTTGTGCACCAACTTGTCTTCTACCCTGAACTTTCTGTGACATCTGAACGCCAATCTTTCTAATAGCACCCTGTAGGATAACTACTAGTACAACTACACCAATAAGGATAGCTGAAATAATTAAAGCGTTAAGAATGATTTCACCTTTTGATCTGTTCTCACCAGTTAGATACTGTGTGAACAAGTTCTTAACATCTGATGGAATACTTGAAATGATGTTAATAGTCAACACTATTGAAATACCATTTCCTACTCCGCTTTCAGTGATGCGCTCACCAATCCACATAAGAACTGCTGAACCAGCTGTCATAGCAAGGATACATGTGATAATTACTATCCAGTAGTGTGCACCCTTCAAGCTGTTTACATCGCCGAATAGTCCTTGGTTCTTGAAACCAAATACCATCGCTGTTGATTCGATTAACGCTAGACCTACTGTTAGGTAACGTGTAATCTCAGCAATTTTCTTTCTACCTTCTTCACCGTCTTTTTGAATCTCATCTAACTTTGGAATAGCAATTGTTAACAACTGCATAATGATAGATGATGTGATGTATGGAGTGATGTTCAAAGCGAATATTGACATCTTCTCCAAAGACTGGCCAGTGAAGATTGAGAAAAAGTTAAATGCGTCCTGTGTAGCTGTTCTTGTACCATCTGCTGACTGAGCCAAACCTGAGAATAGGTCTGATAATGCTTTACCATCTACAAATGGAATTGGAATCTGACATCCAAGTCTTACAACTACAAGCATTAACAATGTAAAGAATAATCTTTTTCTAATTTCTTTAATCTTAAAGGCTTTCTTTAATGTTTCTAACATATTAGATCACCTCGCAACTTCCGCCTGCAGCTTCGATCTTCTCTTTAGCGCTAGCGCTGAAAGCATTAACCTTGACTGTAAGCTTCTTAGTCAATTCACCATTGCCAAGAATTTTAACTCCATCTCTAGGATTGCTAACTACTCCTGATTCAACCAATGTTTCTACAGTTACTTCTGCACCATCGTCAAATCTCTCAAGAGCTGAAACATTAATACCTACGATATCCTTAGAATTAATGTTTGTGAATCCTCTCTTTGGAATTCTTCTGTATAATGGCATCTGACCACCTTCAAAGCCAGGTCTTGTACCGCCGCCTGAACGTGCTTTCTGACCCTTATGACCCTTACCGGCTGTCTTACCATTTCCTGAACCATGGCCACGACCACGTCTGAAATTATCACTATGTTTTGAACCATCTGCTGGTTTTAAGTTTGATAAATCCATTGTCGCACCTCCTATTATACTTCTTCTACTTTTACTAAATGTCTGACTCTTTGAATCATTCCTCTAGTTGCATCGTTGTCAGGCATTTCTACTGTCTTGTGAAGCTTGTTTAGTCCCATAGCTTCAACAGTTTTTCTGTTCTTTGGAACTGCTCCAATTGTTGATTTTACTAAAGTAATTTTTAATTTCTTATCTGCCATCTCTAATTACCTCCTTAGCCCAAAATCTCTTCAACAGTCTTACCGCGAAGTGAAGCTACTTCTTCTGGAGTCTTAAGTGCAGCTAATCCTTCAATTGTAGCAAGAACTACGTTCTGCTTGTTATTTGATCCAAGTGACTTTGAACGGATGTTACTAATACCAGCAAGCTCTAGCACTGAACGTGCAGGACCACCGGCGATAACTCCAGTACCTTCAGGTGCCTTCTTAAGAAGTACCTGAGCACCAGTATATTTTCCGATAATGTCATATGGAATACTCTTGTTCTCATCGATTGGTACAGTGATAAGGCTCTTCATAGCATCTTCCTTACCCTTGCGGATAGCTTCTGGAATTTCAGTTGCTTTTCCTAAGCCTGCACCAACGTGTCCGTTTTTGTCGCCCACTACTACTAAAGCTGCGAAACGCATATTACGTCCACCCTTTACTACCTTAGTAACACGTTTAATGGCAACGACTGTTTCTTCTAATTCTAACTGACTTGCATCAATCATTTCACGTCTCATGTGTTACCTCCTAACTAAAATTCCAGACCAGCTTCACGAGCTGCATCTGCTAATGCCTTAACTTTACCTTGATATATGAAGCCGCCTCTATCGAAAACTACTTCCTTAATACCTTTTTCAGTCGCTCTCTCGGCAATAACCTTACCTACGTATGCTGCTGCATCAACGTTATTTGTCTTTTCAACTTCTTTAGCAATATCTGCTTCGTTTGTAGAAGCTGCTACCAAAGTCTTTGCAACAGTATCGTCGATAATCTGAGCATAGATATGATTATTGCTTCTGAAAACTGCTAGACGTGGACACTCAGGTGTACCACTAAACTTATTGCGCATTCTGCTATGTTTCTTAGCACGAACTTCGCTTCTTGATTTCTTCTTAATCATTTTCTACACTCCTTTATTATTCTGCTGCTGCAGTCTTACCAGCTTTACCGTCTTTACGTCTGATGTACTCATCTTCGTACTTGATACCTTTGCCCTTATATGGCTCAGGAAGTCTCTTAGTTCTGATTTCAGCTGCGTATTGACCAACTTTTTCTTTATCTATACCAGAAACAATAATCTTGTTCTGATCTTCCACCTGTACGTCGATACCTTCTGGATCTTCCATCTCTACTGGATGTGAGTAACCAAGTGAAAGTACTAACTTCTTACCTTGTTTCTGAGCTCTGTAACCAACACCGTTAATTTCTAGAGTCTTACTGTAACCTTCTGTCACACCAATAACCATATTGTTGATTAGTGATCTTGTAAGTCCGTGTAGGGCTCTGTTCTTCTTAAGGTCGTTTGGTCTCTCAACGATTATTTCTTCGCCTTCTTGTTTAATGTCCATAACCTCTGGGAGAGTTCTAACAAGTTCACCCTTAGGTCCTTTGACAGTCACCGTATTATTTTCTGCTATATCCACAGTTACACCTGATGGGATAGCGATAGGCATTTTACCAATTCGTGACATTTCGCCTTACCTCCTTAAAATATTGTGTATACTTTGCCTTCGGCAAAGTAAGATTTTCTTCGCTAGTTCTTACCAAACAAAAGCAAGTACTTCTCCACCTACTTTTTCTTTTCTAGCTTCTTTGTCTGTAATCACACCTTTGTTTGTAGATATGATAGCAACACCAAGTCCACCAAGAACCTTTGGTAGATTATCTTTACCAGCGTATACTCTTAGACCTGGCTTAGAAATCTTCTTAAGTCCTGTGATAACTTTTTCATTTCTATCTTTACCATACTTTAATGTGATTCTGATGTTTTTGAAGTTTCCTTCTTCTACTACTTCAAAACCTTCGATGTATCCTTCTTTATCTAAAATTTCAGCAATAGCTACTTTTATCTTTGATGCAGGAACATCTACTGTATCGTGCTTTGCAGTATTTGCATTACGAATTCTTGTAAGCATATCTGCAACTGGATCACTCATAGTCATAATTAATTTCCTCCTTCAAATTTTCTCTTACCAGCTTGCTTTTTTAACGCCTGGTATCTGTCCCTTGTAAGCTAATTCACGGAAGCAAATTCTGCAGATTCCGTATTTTCTTAAATAGCCGTGAGGACGTCCACAAATTCGGCATCTATTGTAAGCCTGTGTTGAGAATTTAGCTTTCTTTTGCTGTTTTTGCTTCATAGCAGTTCTAGCCATGGGTTTACCTCCTAATTATTTGCGAATGGCATATTAAATTGTGCCAATAATTCACGTGCTTCTTCATCTGTGTTAGCTGTAGTAACAATAATAATGTCCATACCTCTAACCTTATCTACCTTATCGTACTCGATTTCAGGGAAAATGATTTGCTCTTTAATTCCAAGTGCGTAATTTCCTCTTCCGTCAAATGCGTTTGGATTAACTCCTCTAAAGTCACGTACACGAGGAAGTGCTAGGTTTACAAGTCTATCTAAAAACTCGTACATCTTGTCTCCTCTTAGTGTAACTTTACATCCAATAGGCTGACCTTCTCTTAATTTAAAGTTAGCAACTGAATGCTTAGCCTTAGCGATAACAGCCTTCTGACCTGTGATAGCCTCCATGTCTGCTACAGCGCTTTCTAAAATCTTAGCATTCTCTTTAGCTTCGCCCACGCCCATATTTACAACAATCTTTTCGATCTTAGGGATTTCCATTTCGTTTTTGTATTCAAACTTCTTCTGCATTTCACCCCTAATTTCGTTTAGGTATGTATCTTTTAATCTACTCAACGTTTGGACCTCCCTTCATTAATCTAGTTCTTCGCCAGTCTTCTTAGCGATACGAACTTTCTTTCCATCTTTTCCGTCTTTATATCCTACTCTTGTAACTTGTCCCTTGATAGAGATCATTACGTTTGAAGCATCGATATAATCTTCCTGTGTAACAATACCACCGTTTTGGTTGTCAGCGTTTGGCTTCATATGCTTTGTACGCATAGCCACACCTTCTACCTTAACTCTGTTATTGTCAACATCTACTGAAAGAACTTTACCTTCAGTACCTTTATACTTTCCAGCGATTACTTTAACTTCGTCGCCTTTTCTTATCTTCATCTTTGACATCTCACTACCTCCTATAATACCTCAGGTGCAAGTGAAACTATTCTCATGAAAGATTTCTCTCTCAATTCTCTTGCAACTGGTCCAAAGATACGAGTTCCTCTTGGAGTCATATCTTCTCTTATTATTACAGCAGCGTTTTCGTCAAATTTGATGTATGAACCATCATTACGACGAGCGCCTTTAACAGTACGAACTACTACGGCTCTTACGATGTCACCCTTCTTCACTTCACCACCTGGTGTAGCATCTTTAACAGTGGCAACGATAATATCACCGATATTAGCATATCTTCTAGTAGATCCGCCCAACACTCTGATTGTAAGTAATTCTTTAGCACCTGTATTATCAGCTACTTTAAGTCTACTTTCCTGTTGAATCATGCTGTATTCCTCCTTCTTTTTCCAAATGAAAGCTTATTTAGCCTTCTCAATAATTTCAACAAGTCTCCATCTCTTATCCTTCGACAAAGGTCTTGTCTCCATAACTTTTACTGTATCACCGATACCGCACTGGTTTTCTTCATCGTGAGCTTTCAACTTATAAGTTCTTTTCACGATCTTGTTGTACAAAGGATGCTTTACATGATCCTCGATAGCAACTGTGATAGTTTTGTCCATCTTGTCGCTAGTAACTTTACCTGTACGTGTTTTTCTTAAATTTCTTTCCACAACAATTCTCCTTTCCTACAAACTCTTACGCGTTTTCTTTCTCAACGATAACAGTTTGAATTCTGGCAATGTTTCTTCTTACATCTTTAATTCTGCTTGTGTTATCTAGCTGATTTGTTGCGTTCTGGAATCTTAAATTAAATAATTCCTTCTTAGCAGCTACTAATTCATCTTGAAGTTCTGTAGCTGATTTTCTCTTTAAATCTTCTACATATTGCTTACTTTTCACTGTCATCACCGCCTTCTAGTTCCTCGCGTGACACAACCTTACACTTGAGTGGTAGTTTGTGAACAGCAAGTCTTAGAGCCTCTCTAGCGTCCTCTTCATTTTCAATGTCGATTTCGAAAAGTACTCTACCTGGTTTAACAACTGCTACCCAGTACTCTACTGCACCTTTACCTTTACCCATACGTGTTTCAGCAGGATGTGCTGTAACAGGTTTGTCTGGGAAAATTTTGATCCAAACTTGGCCACCACGCTTTACGTAACGAGTCATAGCTACACGGGCTGCCTCTATCTGGTTTGACTTAATCCATGCAGGCTCCATAGCTACGATACCATACTTACCATTAGTAATCTTGTTACCTCTTGTAGCCTTACCTCTCATAGATCCTCTAAACTGTTTTCTATGTTTAACTCTTTTAGGCATTAACATTATTTCTTACCTCCTTCTTTAGTTGGAAGTACTTCGCCGTTATAAATCCAAACCTTTACACCTACTTTACCGTAAGTTGTATCAGCCTCGGCGAATCCAAATTCAATGTCAGCACGAAGTGTCTGTAGTGGGATTGTTCCCTCGCTGTAGAACTCTGTACGAGCCATATCAGCACCACCTAGACGTCCTGATACTGATGTCTTGATACCAAGCGCACCAGCTTTAAGTGATCTAGACATACAAGACTTCATAGCTCTTCTGAATGAGATACGGTTCTCTAGCTGCTGAGCAATGTTCTCTGCTACTAGCTGTGCATCCTTATCAGGTCTCTTAACGTCTTTTACGTCCATGAATAACTTCTTATCAGTCATCTTCTGAACTTCTGCTTTAATCTTTTCTATCTCAGCGCCACCTTTACCGATAACAAGACCAGGCTTAGCTGTATAAATGTTTACTCTTACACGGTCAGTTGATCTCTCGATTTCAATCTTTGAGATGCCTGTTCCGTAAAGTTTATTCTTAAGGAATTTTCTAATTTCGTAGTCTTCAACTAGGTTATCAGCGAAATCTTTCTCTGCATACCATTTTGAATCCCAGTCTTTGATAATTCCGACTCTTAATCCGTGTGGATTAACTTTCTGTCCCATGCTTTGCCTCCCTTCTTATCTTTCGTCAAGCACGATAGTGATGTGGCTATTTCTCTTTAAGATTCTGTAAGCCCTACCCTGTGCTCTTGGTTTAATACGCTTCATTGTAGGTGCTGCACTAGCGTAGCACTCTGCAATGTATAATTTACTAGTGTCCATGTTGTTGTTATTTTCAGCATTTGCTATAGCTGAGTTTAACAACTTCAAAATTACTTTTGATGCTTTTCTTGGGTTGTATGTGAGAATACCTTGTGCAGTCTCTACATCTTTACCTCTGATGGCATCAAGTACGAAACATGCCTTTTGAGTACTAATTCTTGCAAAAGAAAGTTTTGCTGAAGGTCTAGTATCTTTTTCGGCGTTTCTTTTTCTCTTTATTTCAGATCTATGTCCTTTTGCCATAGACTTGGCCTCCTTTCAAAATACAAATTATTCTGCTTTGCTTTCGTTCTTATTGTGTCCTCTAAATGTTCTAGTAGGAACAAACTCACCAAGTTTGTTACCAACCATATCCTCTGTAATATATACAGGAACATGTTTTCTACCATCATGGACAGCAATTGTATGTCCAACCATCTGTGGGTAAATTGTTGAACGTCTTGACCAAGTCTTGATAACTGACTTTTCGCCAGATTCGTTCATAGCTTCAATCTTCTTTAATAAGCTCTCATCCGCAAATGGGCCTTTTTTTAATGATCTTGACATTAGTTCCTACCTCCTTATTTCATATTGCTTCCGTCACGTCTTCTAATAATCATCTTGTTAGACTTCTTATTCTTCTTACGAGTCTTCAAACCAAGTGCTGGTTTACCCCATGGAGTACATGGACCTGGACGACCGATTGGTGCACGTCCTTCACCACCACCGTGAGGGTGATCATTAGGGTTCATAACAGAACCACGAACGGTAGGTCTAATACCCATATTACGCTTACGTCCTGCTTTACCAATGTTAACAAGACCGTGCTCGATATTTCCTACTGTACCAACTGTTGCTCTACAAATTACAGGAACCAATCTCATCTCGCCTGATGGAAGTCTAAGTGTTGCATATTTGCCTTCCTTAGCCATAAGCTGTGCTGTACCACCTGCTGAACGAACTAACTGTCCACCCTTACCTGGGTATAGCTCGATGTTGTGGATCTCTGTACCGACAGGAATCTCTGAAAGTGGTAAGCAGTTTCCTACTTTCACTTCAGCGTTCTCGCCGCTCATTAGTTTATCTCCTACCTTAAGTCCTTCTGGAGCTAGGATGTATGCCTTCTCACCATCAGCGTAGCAAATAAGTGCGATGTTTGCTGTACGGTTTGGATCATACTCGATGCTCACTACTCTAGCAGGGATATCATCTTTACTATTTCTCTTGAAATCAATAATTCTGTATTTTCTTCTAGAACCACCACCGTGATGTCTTACAGTGATTTTACCTTGGTTGTTACGACCAGCGTTCTTCTTAAGAGATGCTGTAAGTGACTTCTCTGGAGAGTCTTTAGTAATCTCTTTGTTGTCAAGCTGAGTCATAGCTCTTCTAGAAGGTGTATATGGGTTAAATGTTTTAATTCCCATTGTAATTCTCCTTTCAATCCATTTATTATCACGCTTGTGTTGCGTATAGTTTGTGCAATAATTTTAAGTTTCTTCTATATAAGAGTTAATCTTATAGTCCTGCGAAGATCTCGATATCTGCACTGTCCTCTGTTAACTGAACGATAGCTTTCTTTCTAGCTGCTGTCTTACCTGTTGTGTAACCACGTCTTCTGTTCTTTCCAGCTAAGTTCATAGTGTTAACTTTTTCTACCTTTGCACCTTCAAACATTCTCTCTACTGCGTCCTTAACCTGAACCTTAGTAGCTTCTGGGTGCACATAGAATGTATACTTTTTCTCTGCCATTGCGTTCATACTCTTCTCTGTAATTACAGGTTCGAATATAACGTCATAATATTTAATATCTGCCATTATGCGTACACCTCCTCTATAGTCTTAACAGCATCCTGTGTAACTATAACTGTGTCGTACTTTAGAATGTCATATACGTTAATAGTCTGTGTGCTTGCTGTCTTTACTGTAGGAATGTTTGCTGCTGACTTAACTACGTTTGTGTCATTGTCGTTTAGAACAACTAATGCCTTGTCAGCCTCTAAGTTTTCCATAACCTTTGCAAATTCCTTTGTCTTAGGCTCGTCAAACTTCAATTCGTCTAATACAATAAACTTTCCTTCTTCCACTCTAGATGTCAATACTGACTTAAGAGCGATTCTCTTTTCCTTCTTATTCATTTTCTTTGAATAATCTCTTGGTGTTGGAGCAAATACTACTCCACCGCCTGTCCACTGAGGAGCTCTGATAGAACCCTGTCTAGCATGACCAGTTCCCTTTTGTCTCCAAGGCTTTCTGCCTCCGCCTCTGACTTCTGAACGAGTCTTGGCTTTCTGTGTACCTTGACGGTTATTTGCGAGCTGTGCAACTACTGCCTGATGTACAAGGTGTTCATTAATCTCAACACCGAAGATAGCATCATTAAGCTTCATTTTTCCAACTTCGCTTCCTTCCATATTTAAAACAGATACTTCTGCCATCTGAATGTCCTCCTTTCAAAAATCCTTAAGCTTTAACAGTTTCCTTAATAGTAACTAACGCTTTCTTTGGTCCTGGTACAGCACCCTTAACTAATAGTAAGTCTCTGTCTGCATCAACCTTAACAACCAATAGGTTCTGTGTAGTAACTTTCTTACCACCCATGTGACCAGGCATCTTCTTACCCTTGAACACTCTACCTGGAGATGAACAAGAACCGTTTGAACCAGCATGTCTGTGGTATTTAGAACCATGAGTCATAGGTCCACGTGACTGTCCATGTCTCTTAATAGCGCCCTGGAAACCTTTTCCTTTTGCGATTGCTGTAGCATCAATCTTGTCGCCTTCTTCGAAGATGTCAACAGTGATCTCGTCTGCTACGTTGTAATCTCCTTCTAGTTTCAACTCTCTTACATATCTCTTGTAAGAAACTTTAGCCTTATCAAACATTCCCTTAACTGGCTTGTTGATAAGCTTTTCTCTGATGTCCTCAAATCCAACTTGAAGAGCGTCATATCCGTCGTTCTCTACTGTCTTAACCTGTGTTACTACACAAGGGCCAGCCTGAAGAACTGTAACTGGGATTAGTTCGCCGTTCTCGCCAAAGATCTGAGTCATTCCGACTTTCTTAGCTAAAATAGCTTTCTTCATATTAACTTACCTCCTGTTAATTTACAGCGGATCGATTTCTCGATCATTCCATTGATTAATAAGATGATAATTCTAAAAATCACCTTATGTTGTGATTCGCTTCTTTATTATATAGAAGAAACTAATCACGGAAATTAAGATGATTTATTTTTCTTTCATCTTAATGTCGATATAAACACCTGCTGGCATCTCTAGTCTTGAAAGACTATCAACAGCCTTCTGTGTAGGCATGTTTATATCAATGAGTCTCTTGTGAGTTCTCTGTTCAAACTGCTCTCTTGAGTCTTTGTACTTGTGTACAGCTCTAAGAATAGTAACAACCTCTTTCTTAGTAGGTAGTGGAATTGGTCCGCTAACCTCTGAGCCTGCTTTCTTTGCAGTTTCAACAATTTTCTTTGCTGATTGATCTACTAATTTGTGATCATAAGCCTTAAGTGTAATTCTCATTACTTGTGCCATAAAAAAAGTCGCCTCCTTTTCGTACTATTTAGCACGACAAGCGGTGACCGTACAACCTATCCGTGTGTGTCATAATAATATACATACAACTTTCACACGTTGTATCCACATCTTCTGGTGGACTCTGTGTCTGTACAGTGACTTGTCGTCAGTTTCCTAACATGACATTCGCTCCGCGTAAAAACCTACGTTATTTTGTACGTTTGTTACTGCTCTATAACGTAGCAACCTCACGCATCCACGCTATCAATGTCACAGCAAGAAAAAGTATACAACATAATCTAGGCCTTTGCAAGTACTTTTTTAAGAATTTTTTTGCCCTATTCTACCTACTTTTACCCCTATTTTTAGGCAATTCCACACCATATTGTTCCGCGGCAAATCTGTATGGGAATATATTGTGTTTTAATCTTTTTTAGGCACAAAAAAAGAGGTATATCTTGCGATATACCTCTTTTTTCGATCAGTTAGAATTATTTAATTCTAATCTTAATCTTTTTCCACTTAGTAGCTTTGTAGTTTCCGTTAGCATAAGCTTTAACTTTAACTTTGTAAGTACCTTTCTTTGTACCCTTGCGGATAGTTACTTTACCCTTCTTAGATACTTTAAGTTTCTTTGAAACTCTCTTGTACTTAATCTTACCAGTACCAGTGGACTTAACCTTAAGCTTAATCTTTAC
>CADBBS010000011.1 GCA_902793045.1 uncultured Lachnospiraceae bacterium | reverse complement strand
TTTGCCTTGGGCGTTGAATGGACTAATACGAACTAGTCTGTGGACACCTTTCTCAGATTTAAGATAGCCGTATGCATTAGTACCCTTAACCATAAATGTGATCGATTTAATTCCTGCTTCATCGCCGTCCAAGAAATCCACCACTTCGTGAGTGAATCCGTGTGACTCTGCATAGCGTGTATACATTCTGTAAAGCATACTCGCCCAGTCGCAAGACTCTGTTCCACCTGCGCCTGCGTTTATCTTAATAACTGCATCGCAATCATCATACTCGTCCGACAAAAGTGCAGAAATCTTTACTCTATCAAACTCAGCTATAAAAGAATCAAGCGCTTCTTTTAACTCATCAGCAGATAAAGCATCCTCATCTTCTTCTGCCATCTCAATCATTACAGAAACATCATCATACTGCTCTTGCAAATCTTTAATCTCCGCCAAAGACTTCTTCAAAGCATTCGCTTCTTTCACTGTCTTTTGCGCAGACTCAGAATCATCCCAGAAGTTTGGCTTTTCCATAGTTGCTTCAAGCTCAGAAATCTTGCTTTCAGTTTCTTCTATATGAAAAGACTTTGCAAGTTCTTCTAGACGGTCTGTATAACTATTCAATTCTTGTTTGTACTGTTCTAGTTCTATCATTTTCTATACCTTTTTATTTTTGGACAAAAAAATGCCTAAGGGGCAACGTACTTAACATTACGCTTAGCATTGAGCTACCTACCTTAGGTCTTGTAACATCATATTATCATAGTGACTTAAGAGTGTCAATCATATAACTTCCTGTTTCCATCACTTTGTCAGTACGTCCTTTTACAATATCACCTGGAAACTCACTAACGCGAAACTTTTCATGAGATATGATTGGCAAAACATTCTTAACAATATCACGCCTTTTATATGAATTATAAAAAGTGTTAACAATTAAATCCGCTAACTGAACTCCAAAATTTGTAGCCGAATCGTAATAGGTTATTTGAAAGTCAAAATCATAAGTACAATACTCTGTTAGCAGATATGTTCTTAAATCCTTTAACTCACCAACCCCAAGATTTCTATTGTCTATACTAAAAATAAATCTCACTTCTTCATTGAGGTTATCTAAATCAATTAAAGGTAATATACAATCTTGAATAACTAGCTTTACAGCATAATTGAAGAAAATATTAGACTGTACAACGGATTTTCTCATTTGTCTTTTATTGAAAACTTTTGTGAATCCATAAAAGTTTTCAATCTTTTGAATCGATTCAAATATTCTAATCTTTTCTTCATCTTCAAAATCAAATGATTTTATTTCCTTTTCTAAAGGAATATTCTTTTCATCTTTAATTTCTTTATTAATAGTTCGATAACAAGAAATAATTTTGTTTTTGTCTCTTTGTATTGTAAAATACCCGCCTACTGCAAAGTACTTAGCCTTACTATTCTTGTGTATAGATCCACTTTCATCTAAATAAACGTAAATATTCATTCTACTCCCCCACAGTAGTTTTTATGCGCCAGGTCTTCCGTGACAGTGTTTGTATTTCTTACCACTTCCGCATGGACATGGATCGTTTGGATATACCTTTTCTGTCTCTCTTACCTTTGGTTTGTGAATCTCTTGGTCATCGCCTTTGTTTGTACCAGTAACCTCAGCCACCTCTTCACGCTCAACGCTCTGTTCAACCTGAATGTGGAATAGAGTTCTGATTGTGTCTTCTTTGATGGCGTCAACCATGTAAGCAAAGATTTCAAATGCCTGAATCTTGTACTCAATAGCCGGATCCTTCTGACCATAAGCAGCAAGTCCAATACCCTGCTTCAACTGCTCTAAGTCATCTAAGTGATCCATCCACTTCTGATCGATAACACGCATTAGAACCATACGCTCTAACTCACGCACATGCTCTTCGCCTGGGAACTCAGACTCTTTAAGCTCGTAAGCCTTGTGAGCACCCTCTTTTATAATCTGTTTAAACTCAGCCTGTGATAGCTGATTCAATTCATCTTCGCTAATCTCTAGCTGCAAAGGAATAATATCAAATAGCGCCTGGTGCAAACCTTCTGTATCCCAGTCTTTTGGATTATCACCATGACAGAATTGATCAACCTTCGCATCTATTACCTCATTCATCATCTTGATGATAGAGTCACGCATATCTTCGCCATCTAGCACACGAGCTCTCTCGGCATATATAATCTCTCTTTGGTCATTGTTAACCTTATCGTAATCCATAAGGTTCTTTCTGATACCAAAGTTGTTACCCTCAATCTTCTTCTGCGCACGCTCAATCGTGTTCGACAAAGACTTGTGATGTATCTCTTCGTTCTCAGGAACGCGAAGTGCATTGAACACTGAAATCAAACGCTCTGAACCAAAGAGTCTCATGATATCATCTTCTAGTGAGATGAAGAACTTAGATTCACCGACATCACCTTGACGACCTGAACGACCACGTAACTGGTTATCAATACGACGTGATTCGTGTCTCTCTGTTCCGACAATCTTTAGACCGCCAGCTTCTCTTGCTTCATCGTCCAACTTAATATCAGTACCACGACCAGCCATGTTAGTAGCGATAGTTACTGCACCATGCTTACCAGCATCTGCTACTATCTCAGCTTCCATCTCGTGGAACTTCGCATTCAACACGTTGTGAGGAATGCCTTGCTTCTTAAGAAGTTTACTAATCTCTTCAGATGAATCGATGTTGATAGTACCAACCAAAACTGGCTGTCCCTTCTTGTGTGCTTTGACGATCTCTTCTATTACAGCGTGTAACTTTTCTTTTCTTGTTTTAAATACAGCATCGTCATAATCTTTTCTTCTGATTGGCTCGTTAGTTGGGATTTCAACAACGTCCATGCTGTAGATATCTCTAAACTCTTTTTCCTCTGTAACAGCGGTACCTGTCATACCCGCTTTCTTCTCATATTTATTAAAGAAGTTCTGGAATGTGATAGTAGCCAAAGTCTTACTTTCTCTTTGAACCTTAACATGCTCTTTTGCTTCGATAGCCTGATGCAAACCGTCAGAATATCTTCTACCTGGCATGATACGTCCAGTAAACTCATCTACTATCAATACTTCGTTATCTCTAACTACATAATCCTGATCTCTGTGCATCAAGTTGTGTGCACGAAGAGCAAGAATCATGTTGTGCTGCAACTCTAAGTTTTCAGCATCAGCATAGTTGTCTACGTGGAAGAACTGCTCAACCTTTTTAATACCTTGTGCAGTTAGTGTAACAATCTTGTCCTTCTCGTTTACAAGGAAGTCTCCGTCTTCTTCTAAGTCAACGCCCATCAAAGCATCCATCTTTGAAAGATCAGTCTTAGCTTCACCTCTCTCCATACGGCGTGCTAGGATGTCGCACATCTCGTAAAGCTTTGTAGACTTTCCACTTGAACCAGAAATGATAAGAGGTGTTCTAGCCTCGTCGATAAGAACCGAGTCCACCTCGTCGACGATTGCGTAGTGCAAACCTCTTTGAACAAGTTGCTCTTTATAAACAACCATGTTGTCTCTCAAATAATCGAAACCAAGTTCGTTGTTTGTAATGTATGTAATGTCTGAGTTGTATGCCTCTCTCTTCTCTTCAGGATCCATATCAGCAAGTACGCAACCAACTGTCAAACCTAGTGCTCTGTGAACTTGACCCATCCACTCAGCATCACGGTTTGCCAAGTATTCGTTTACTGTTACTATATGTACACCCTTACCCTCTAGGGCATTCAAATATGCTGGAAGCAAACAAGTCTGTGTTTTACCTTCACCAGTCTTCATCTCTGCGATACGACCTTCGTGAAGAATAATACCACCTTGCAACTGACAAGGATAATGCTCTGTACCAAGGATACGTCTTGTTGCCTCTCTTACCAAAGCAAACGCCTCCGGCAAAAGATCATCCAAAGTCTCGCCATTTGCAAAGCGCTCTTTGAACTCCTCAGTCTTCGCTTTCATCTCTTCATCAGAAAGCTTCATCATGTCATCTCTTAGGGAAAGAATCTTATCAACTTTATGTTTATGTCTCTTTAATTCTCTCTCACTATGAGTTCCTATTACTTTTGTTATTAATCCCATTGTTTGTACCTCGTTTTCTTTAGGGCATTGAAAAACTAGCCCTTTTACACATCTTGAAATATTTTAGCATCTAGGCTAGTTTTAATCAATAAACATACTATTATATAATTGTTAAATAAATATGAACAAAAAAGGAGGCTTGCGCCTCCTTTTTTATCTAATCGAGTTCTGGCTCTATCAAACCATATGTGTCGCCTTTTCTCTTATAAACTACATTTACCTCATCAGTATCTGCGTTTAGGAAAACGAAAAAGCTATGTCCTAGCATATCCATCTGTTCACATGCCTCTTCAGCGTCCATAGGCTTAATGCCGAATCTCTTAGTTCTAACAATTTGAACACCCTCGTCATCGTATGTGTACTCTTCCACATAATCATCAGCGAAGATTTCTTTTGCAGTACGTTTACTATCAATCAATTTTTCTTTGTATCTAATCAACTGTCTGATGATAGTATCCTGTGCCATGTCAATAGCAGCAAATAAATCCATATCCTCTTCTTCCGCTCTAATGATATGTCCTCTTACTGGTATTGTCACCTCCACTTTCTTCATGTTCTTACGTTCACTAAGGGTTACATCTACTTTGGTGTCATCATCCAGGTATTTACCTACCTTTGCAAACTTGTCATTAATTTGGTTCTTAATGCCTTCTTTAACTTCCAAGTTCTTTCCAAAAATAATAATATTCATGATGTCACTCCCTTCTATTACTTGGTACTTTAATTATATCATAAACAACGAGAAAAGTATTAATAAAAAAAATGGGAAATGTAAATCTATTTACATTTCCCATTTTTTTATTAATATTTGACGACTGTCCTGACGAAAAAGATTTTGCTTGCAAAATCTTTGAGACAGTTTCTCGTTGTTTTATTTACTATCCGATAATACGTCTAGCTGCACATGGTGATCCCATTCCACTGATTGTGATACCTGTTCTCTCGTTTGATGCGTGAATAATCTGTCCGCCACCCATGTAGATAGCAACGTGACTGATTCTTCCGCCACCGTATCTGTAGAATAACAAGTCACCAGCTTTTAGGTTACCCATTGATACTGCACGACCATTATTCACCTGAGTATATGATGATCTGTTTAGTGAAATACCAAAATGAGCATATACTGACATTGTAAATCCTGAACAGTCTGTACCATGTGTCAAACTTGATCCACCAAATACGTAAGGGTTACCTAGGAAGTTCTTAGCGTATGAAACGATTGATCCGCCTCTTCCGCCACCTGATGAACCACCACCAGAGTAACTACGACGTTTTGGTTTGCTATATCCGTAACTGCTTGAGTTACTTCTACGGCGTGAACTATTTCCATTTGAATAGTTGTTTCCACCACCGTTGTTGCTGTTTCCATTGCTGACGTTTCCGCCACCATTGTTTCCACCGCCAGCGTTTCCGCCACCGTTGTTGTTTTCAGCAGCTTCTGCTGCTGCAGCCTCTGCTGCTGCTCTAGCTTCAGCTTCTTCTCTAGCCTTTTGAGCTGCAATCTCTGCTTTTTCTTCAGCGATAGTCTTAGCCTGGTCAAAGTCTACGGATACTTTGACGAAGTCAGATGAAACCCATCCGTTCTTTCCTTCGCTTACTCTAAGTTTAACCCATCTACCATCTTTGCTGTACTTCTTCATTGACTTGCAGTCACCCTTGAAGACGTTTGTTACAACAGATGAATCTGATGAACTCTTAGATCTTAAGTGAACACCGTTTTCTTTAACTGTAGCAAATACATATCCTTCATCTAAACAGAAGTTGATAGCATCATCACCTGTTTTAAAGAAGCTTGCTTTACAGTAACCTCTACAATTACCTGACTTAATCTTATACCAACCATTACTTTGTCCTAAAATGATTGCTCCACAGTTATTGTAGATTTTACCCTTAACTTTTGAATTTTCGTTTGGTTTCTTACGAACGTTAACATATCCGTCTTCTCCACCCTCTACCTTTGCGATAGCGATGTCTGAGAACACCTTGCTCATTTTGCTATTCATGTTAACATTCACATTTTCACCGTCTGTTGGTGAAGTCTGATATGCTGGAAGCATGCTAGAAACATCCTTGCCACCGTTATTGATATAACCGCCAACAAGCTCTGTAGCACCCGCTGCAGGGATATCTGTTTCCAACTCTTCCGCTGGTACAGGAACCATGCTAGACACAGAAAGTGTCATAGCGAACACCATACATGCTATTTTCTTTGTAATTTGGTTTTTCATAAAAAATAACCTCCAATAATTTGTAACGCATTGGAATTTGTAAATGTTACAAATGTATTACAATTATAACAATATTTTTATTATTGTCAACCACTTTTTGCTATTTTCTCAAGTTTCATCATATTTGAGAAAGTGTGTTATGTAAAGTTATCCACACCATCTTTAATTATACTCCTTTTTTATGTAAAGTAAAAGTGGCTTTTTTTTACTTTTTGTGCTATCTTTTTTCTAGATAAACACTAATCACTATTATATATATAAAAGTAATATAATCTTGATAGTTAGGAGATAAATATGCAAAAAGCAGTAATTATAACAGGAGTTTCGGGTGATATTGGTAGCGCCATCGCCAAAGCCTTTGACGAAGAAGGCTATATTGTAATAGGTACTTACTTCAAAGGTACTTCCGAAATAGAAAAGTTAGGCGAGGAGCTAAAGAATCCGACTTTCTTCTATAAATATGACATGACAGATCCTAGTTTTGTAGAGGACTTTGCGCATCAGTTGAAAAATCTTGATTTCTCTTACGAAGTCTTGATAAACAACGCTGGCGCAGCTTTGGTTGAGGAGCTACGCGATCTTACTATAGATAAGTGGGACTATTTGTGGAACTTGAATGTTACTTCCACTCTCTTCTTATCTAAGGCGGTCACTCCGCTCTTCCTTAAAGAAGGCAAAGGACACATCATAAACATTTCATCTGTTTGGGGAACGCGCGGTGCTAGCATGGAAGTTGCTTATTCCACAACAAAGGGCGCGGTCAATGCTTTCACAAAAGCCTACGCCAAAGAAATGGCACCTTCACACATCCAAGTGAATGCTATTTGTCCAGGATTCATTGATACGAAGATGAACGATCAAATTTCAGATGATATAAAAGACACTATTATAGAAGAAATCCCAGCTGATAGATTGGGCTCGCCAAAGGATGTGGCAGACGCTTGCCTGGCACTAACCAATGCTGGAGAATATATAACCGGCCAGATAATCGGAATAGATGGTGGCTGGCAAGTATAAAAAAAAAACCTCATATGAGGTTCTTTTTTATTCCCTAATTCCATAAACATTTTTCTTTGTCGTAATAAACAGAATGTTCTTCCCTGGTCCACCAAAATCAAATGTTAGCGGATGCTTTGGAACATTTATAGTCTTAATAAATTTTCTTTCCTTATATACTTTTACTTCGTCGTCGCCCACATAGATAAAGTCGTTATGCTTCTTAACTCTGTAAGTTCCCTCGTTAATAATAACTCTAGGTTTCTTTAGCATTCCCTCTTCATCTATCTCGCACATATAAACTCTGTTGTAGAGTTCATCCACGCTGTAAAGTTTTCTGCCAGGTTTTGACTTTGTAAGGTTTGTAGCGCGAATCAAATCGAAGTGATATGGGATAATTGTATTTCCGTCTGGTGCTAGATATGCAAACTCAGGTTTGAACTGCAAAATCTTTGCCACATCATTTCCATCTCTCCATCTATTTCCTGGATAAAGAACACGCTTTGGTTTCTTCTTTCCAATCAAAATCTTTTCAAGTTCTTTAATCTTACCGTGATCTATTGTGAATACTTTTATCTGCACTCTGCGGTCATACCATCCGTGATAAGATGAGCCGTGTGAATCCACTGGTCTCATTACCTTAATAGGTTCGCCGTCCTTTGTCGCATCCGCAGGCACAGAATACTCGCCCACAATTATCAAGTTGTCCTTTGTATCTACTCCCACCGAATTAATCTTGTACGGTGAATCAAACACCACCGACAAATCCAGCGTATCCTTATCTATCTTGTAGAGTTTCTTGTCCAAGCTATCCACGAACAAGAAATCTCCGTCGTTTGTCGCAAACGAGCCGTCGGCAAAGCGGAATCCTGCAAACAGCTTAACCGGCG
This sequence comes from uncultured Lachnospiraceae bacterium, assembly GCA_902793045.1. Taxonomy (GTDB): domain Bacteria; phylum Bacillota; class Clostridia; order Lachnospirales; family Lachnospiraceae; genus Eubacterium_G. The sequence goes on along the minus strand of CADBBS010000011.1, from coordinate 9,881 downwards.
CATGCGAATTGTTGACGGAATCAATGTATGCCTGCTTCGAAGCGTTATTAATATTCACTTCTACCATCGCTGCCTGCGCAGGACGAATAACAATTCGTGAGTTCACATCAAACAAGAAGTTTGAGATAGTGTATTTCATCTGGCTGAAGTTGTGAACGTTGAAAAATTTCACCTTCTGGCAGTTGTAAGTCTTTGCGCAAAAACTTGATGGTGTGTCCACAAACACAGTTCTAAAACAATACACCGTAGCAAACACCACATTTTTACAATCGTGCATTTCTATAGGAAGAACAAACTCGCCCTCGTTCTTCTCCTCTTCAAACTGCATACCGTAAAGCTTCGCGTTCTCAACGTTCTTCATCACTAGCTCATTTCGAACGTGATGCTCTAGCGAAATGGCATACATATCTATTTCATTTTTTGTATCTTCTATATAAATACCGGCGCTTGCATATGGACTAGCTGTCCAAATATTTTTAAACACTCCACCGCCGCCTCTTACCATAAGACTTGGATACTGCGAATCCCACTTGCGTTCAGGCCTAGCTTCGCCCACGCGACCTGGTCCGTAAGGAGGAACTCTTTTACCAGTCTCCATATCAAACGCACCGTGTCCACCGTAGAACTTGATGTCATTCATCAAGCCCTTCTTACATGTCCACTCTACCGCGGATATCCTTGGGTTGATTCCACCCGCATCTATAGCAAGTCCAGAAATTACATTGTCCTCTGTTGTTTGCACAAAACCGATGGCTTCGCCAAATCCCTCAAAGGCTTCTGTATTATCTCTAACCACCAATCTAGTTCTGCCAGAATGAAGTCCAATAAGTGAACTATGCTTTGGCATAACGATTGGTCTTGTAAACACATACTCACCCTGTGGGAAGTAGATGTGTTTATTTTTCTTAAATACTTTTTCTATCACATCACTGTTGTCAGTTTCGCCGTCATTTACAAATCCTAGATCAAGTGCATTCGCCCAGTCCTTTGTCGCGGGCATATCTTTTTCTTTTGAATCTAAAATAGTGTAATCAACATCTAATGCGTAACGGTAAATCTGATCATGCACCTGCTTCTCAGGATAATCCGTGCTGACCTTTACACCGTGAATATATTTTCTAATTTTGCACTGGTAATCTTCGTTTGCCACCACGCGCTTTGTATCCTTGTACTCTGCTATCGACTCGACACTCTTTAGGAAACAGTCGTACATATTAACCTGGGTAAGAGCGTTCTCATCCATCGACACACTCATCACGCAGTTCATATCCTCAAAGATACAACTCTCAAGATAAATCTTCTCAAAGTAGCCCTCGTCCACATCAATAAACTTTGGCGTACTAGACGCATAAGTTCTAAGAATGCTCCAGCCAACTTCACGCGACTTGATAGCCGCCTTCTTCTGGCGAACAAATCTCATATCCGTCATCACAAAAGGCCACCCCGGCGAACACTTCGTACTGATGATTCCATAATTTCCACCATTAATCGTGATGTCGCACGCAAAGTTTCCTACGTCAAAGATGCCGGCCATACCCGACATTACTTCGATATTGATATGGCTAACTTCGCTGTTCTGCGCATAGTGAGTACGCAAAGCTACTGCATAGTCATTTCCTTCGCCTAACTCTATATCTACATTTTGCATTCCACTGTAGAATGTTCCTGGATGCGCATCATGTCTATCACTCATTGGCTCTTCATATTCCGCCACAAACCAGAACAAATATCTGTATCCACCTTTAGTAAGTTTATTCTCCGTGTCAAAATCTGGAGCATTGTCAGATAACACAAACTTAGGTCTGTTTTCTCCATAACCTATCACTCGAACTCCACTTGGAATGTAAATTGTCTTACTAAAAAGGTAAGTTCCTTCTGGCACAAAAACAATGCCACAACCATGCTGTTTTACAACTTGCATTATGGCATCTTGAAATTCATCTGATATGTCTTTCGATCCGTCAGACGCTGGAAAATAAAATGCATCCTTATCTTCTATTCTATTTTTATAGAAAGACTTACTCATCTTTCCTCCTTATTATCCGCTCAAACTCTTAAATAAATTCTACCAAACAATTACACTCTACACAAGAAATTAAAGACAGAGCGGGTGTTATATTTACGCAAAAAGAAAACACTAGGGAAACGAACGATTGTTAGTGAGTTCCCTAGTGTTTTCTTTTTGTGCTAATTATAGATGAAGCACTCTGTCTTTAATCTCTTGTGTTCTTCCTTGGTTCCAGAACTGTGTTCCGATGTATCCACAAGTTCTACGTGCAACACTCATCTTGTCCTGGTTTCTATTTCCGCAGCTTGGGCATTCCCAAACAAGCTTTCCACTCTCGTCTTCAGTGATTGCGATCTCGCCATCATATCCACAGCATTCGCAGTAGTCAGACTTAGTATTAAGCTCTGCGTACATAATGTTGTCATAGATAAACTTCATAACTTCGATTACTGCCTCGATGTTATCCTGTAGGTTTGGAACCTCAACATAACTGATAGCTCCACCTGGTGATAGCTTCTGGAAGTCAGTTTCGAATTTCAATTTATCGAAAGCATTGATTTCTTCTGTAACGTGTACGTGGTAACTGTTTGTGATGTAGTTCTTATCTGTAACACCCTTGATCATGCCGAATCTCTTCTGTAAGCATTTAGCAAACTTGTATGTAGTAGATTCCATAGGTGTTCCGTAAACTGAGTAACTGATGTTCTCTGCTTCTTTCCACTCTGCACATTTGTCGTTAAGTCTCTGCATAACCTTCATAGCAAATGGTTTAGCAGCTGGATCTGTGTGAGACTTACCAGTCATTCTTACGCACATCTCATATAGTCCTGCGTAACCAAGTGAGATTGTTGAGTAACCGTCAAATAATAATTTGTCGATAGTCTCACCCTTCTTCAAACGAGCCAATGCTCCGTACTGCCATAGGATAGGTGCTACATCTGATGGAGTTCCCATCAAACGCTCGTGACGAATGCGAAGTGCCTTGTGGCAAAGTTCTAGTCTCTCATCTAAGATCTTCCAGAACAATTCTTCATCGCCCTTTGCAGAGCACGCTACGTCTACCAAGTTAATAGTTACAACACCCTGGTTAAATCTACCATAGAACTGGTGTGAACCATCTGGCTTACGCTGTTTATCTTCAACTGTAAGGAATGAACGACATCCCATACATGTGTAAACTTCACCTTGTTTTAGTTCCTTCATAACTTTTGCTGAAATGTAATCTGGAACCATTCTCTTAGCTGTACACTTAGCAGCTAACTCTGTTAAGTACCAGTATTTAGAATCTGGTGTAACGTTATCTTCATCAAGAACGTAGATAAGCTTAGGGAATGCTGGAGTAATCCAAACGCCCTTCTCGTTCTTAACACCTTTCATACGCTGTTTCAATACTTCTTCGATAAGGTTAGCAAGGTCATCTCTAGTCTGTCCTTCTGGTACCTCATCTAGATACATAAACATAGTAACGAATGGTGCCTGACCATTACATGTCATCAAAGTGATTAGCTGATACTGGATAGTTTGGATACCACGATTGATTTCTTCTTTTAATCTCTTCTCAGTGATTTCTGAAACCTGCTCGTCAGTGTATGACAATCCAATTTCTTCACTCTCAGCCAAAACTTCTTTTCTAATCTTCTCTCTTGAAACTTGAACAAATGGTGCCAAGTGCGCCAAAGAGAATGACTGTCCACCGTACTGGTTAGATGCAACCTGTGCTACTATCTGAGTAGTAATGTTACATGCTGTATAGAAACTTCTAGGTGTATCTATCTTTGTCTCAGAAATACATGTTCCATTCTGAAGCATGTCCTCTAAGTTGATCAAATCACAGTTGTGTTCTTTCTGAGCGAAATAATCTGAATCATGGAAGTGAATGATTCCCTGCTCGTGTGCTTGAACGATATCCTCTGGTAAAAGAATACGTCTTGTTAAGTCCTTACTAACCTCACCAGCCATGTAGTCACGCTGTGTTGAGTTGATAGTAGGGTTCTTGTTTGAGTTCTCCTGTTTAGCTTCCTCATTACTCTGGTTAATGAGTGAGAAGATCTGCTCATCAGTAGTGTTAGACTTACGAGCAAGCTCTCTAGTATAACGATAACGTACATACTTCTGAGCTACTTCGTAGCCACGCATCTCCATGATGCCTCTTTCTACCATATCCTGAATATCTTCCACTGCCACTGCGTGGTTAGCAGACATAATCTGGTCTTCTACTAACTTACCAACTGCAGCGATTTGATACTCATTCATTTTGTAAAGAGGATCAATCTCATTATTTGCCTTTCTAATAGCGTTAAGGATCTTATTAATATCAAAGATTACCTCTTCGCCATTTCTTTTAATTACTTTTTGTGTTTTCACTTCCATAACTTTTCTCCTTTACTTTCAACTTCCCGTTCTTCCTCACATATAAAAACTCGCGATTTTTAGGGGTTTTTTACCTCTTTTTTGCCTAAAAACCACAAGATGTTGTGTTTCTTTACTGTATTGTACACGATATATACCGTTTTGTAAAGGAAAAATTGCAAAAAAATGGAGATTTTTTAAAAAATCTCCATTTTTTTCTTTAACCTCTACCAAATTTAATAACAGTAACCTTACCATTCTTAACTTTTAATTCACATTCGTTAAGGCTCATCTTCTTAATCTTCTTAAACTTAGCAAATGCCTTTGCTCTACTAATCTTCTTTTTCTTCTTGCCTTCCCAGCATCTGTCGTAGAACTTACATTTCTTATGAATGATAAATGTTCTCTTCTTCGCTTTTATAATCTTGCTAGCTCCTTTGTCGGTCTTGCGGTACATAAATGAACCGTAAGTGATAAGCTTAGCAGTTTTGCCGTAAACGATCTTTGTCTGTGGCTCAGTAGGAGCCTCTGTAGGTGCTACTGTTGGAGCCTGTGTAGTTGGCTGAACTGTAGTCTCGCCCTCATCATTTACCTTTGGTGAAACCACTACCACTTTCTTGCTAGCAACAATCTTTGCCTTCTTAATAAATCCAAAGTAAGATTTCTTCTTTTGGATCATAGCAAAGTAATAACCCTTCTTTGTCTTCGCTTCCACTCCGCTAGTCTTCATAATAGCAAAAGTTGAAACAAGCATTACAAATGTTAAAACAACTGCAACTATCTTCTTCATAAAATCACCCTCCACACTAAATGTATGTTTAACCTGTATATATCATAGCATATTTTATGCTTCAGTTTTCAAATCTTTTTTGAACACGCTTCTAATCATTAATATAGAAACAATGGCTGCTAGCGCATCCGCAACAGGCGTCGAATACATCATACCATCAATTCCTTCTCCGCCAAAATGCATAAACACAATTGGCATCACAATTAGTAGCGGTAGCCAAAAGATAATCTGCCTCGTCAAAGAAATGAACGTACCTTTTGCAGGTTTGCCGATGGCGGTACAAAACGTAGACGACAAAGGCTGTATACCATTTATAAATGCAAGTGCCGATACTATACGACAGAACTTTGTTCCACACTCGATGTACAAATGGAAATCCTTAGCGCTGCTCTCTGCGAACAATCCCATGATTTGACTTGGGAAAGTTTGCATAATAATCCAAGCTATTATAGAAATAACTTCGTTGCAGGCTAATGCTATCAAGAATACTTTCTTAACTCTATCGTACTTCTTCGCGCCCTTGTTAAACGACGCAATAGGTTGCATACCTTGTGAAATACCAATACAGAATGAAAAGTAAATCATTAAAACTTTTATAATAATGCCCGAGCACGCCAAAGGAATCTCTGGACCGTACTTCGATAGTTTTCCGTAGTAGATAGCGGAATAATTTGCAGCAACTTGCACTAACACCATTGCAAGTTGATTCAAAAATTGCGCTGCACCAAGTTGCATTGTTCTTAGCACAATACTAAACTGTGGTTTCAAATGTTTTAGTAAAATCTTATCGGCCTTAAAGTTAAATAGGTATATAACTGCGATACCACAACTCAAAACTTGTCCTAAAACTGTAGCTACAGCTGCACCTGTCATTCCCCATCCAAATTTCATTACGAATAGGTAATCTAGAATAACATTTGCAACAGCACCAGATGCATTACAAGCCATTGAGTACCAAGGACTGCCGTCAGCCCTAATCAAATGCGCTCCACCACCTGCTAACATTACAAATGGTACACCTAATAAGATCACTCTCAAGTACTCTACTGCATATGGCAATACTTTTTCAGGTGTCTGAAAGAAAACAAGAACTGGGTTTAGGATAAGCTGCACGATAATTGCAATAACAACACCTACGGCAAATAGCATAGTGACAGAGTTTCCGACAAACTTCATTGCCTTCTTTCTATCGCCTGCTCCCATATTCAAGTTAAATCCTGAAGCACCACCAATACCAAACGCTAATGTTACAGCAAGGCATAATGTAGTAATAGGAAATGCCATGTTGGTAGCGGCATTACCTAGCGCTCCTACTGTCTGACCAATAAAGAATTGGTCTACAATATTGTATAACGAAATAACAAGCATCGAGACGATGCTTGGAACTGCAAATTTTCTTAATAATTTTCCTACGGGCGCTGTGCCCAAAATGTTTTCTTTTTGCATAACTTCACCTAGTATATTGCAATTAGTCTTTGTTTTCAATAGATATAATAAAAAAGGTTAACCAAATTTTATCTTTTGGTTAACCTTATTTTATGATTCCTGATTGTAGAAGAATTACCATTGATAGTGAGTAGTAAGTAACTACCGCTACCAAGTCATTCATCGTAGAAATCAGTGGTCCAGACGCTACTGCTGGATCAATCTTCAACTTACTAAATATGATCGGAACCATCGCTCCGACAAAGCTAGAAATAACCATCGCAACCCACAACGCCATTCCTATACATGCAGAAATAGCAAATGCCTGTTCAAATGGATAGCCTTTGATGAAGTGAATGTAACAGCCTGTGATAAGTGAAGAAATAAGTCCTACTATCAGTCCGTTACAAAAACCTACGCGTAGTTCCTTCCATACAAATCCCATCTGCTGTCCAAACGTCAACTCTTCATCCATCAAAACTCTGATAGTAACACCTAGTGTTTGAGTACCAACGTTACCAGACATTCCTAAGATAACTGACTGGAAGAAAACGATTACTGTTAGGTCGTGAATAACCTTTTCATACATACCAGTAACCGATGCCACGATTAGTCCTAGGAACAAAAGAACGATAAGCCAAGGAGTACGTTTCTTTAAACTCTTAAGTAGTGGCTCGTTCAAATCCTCCTCTTCAGACAAACCGGCGAAACGGGCGTAGTCTTCACCCATCTCTTCGTCTACTACTTCCACGATATCCTGTGATGTGATAACACCCAAGATATGTTTGTCGTTATCTAAAACAGGGATCGAATCCTCTGAGTAATCTTTCAAGTCTTCGATGGTCTCGTCTATAGTCTCGTGGTCGAACACGTATGGATAAGACGTTGTAACCAAAGTTTCTAGCGGAACTTCTGATCTAGCGATAATCAAATCAGTTAAATCAATCGCACCGTAGAACGCTCCATCGTCATCCAATACATATATAGTAGAAATGTTGTCGTTGTCAGCCGCCTGACTTACAACACTCTTCATTGCTTCCTTGATTGTGTAGTGAAGAGGAATTGATACAAAGTTAGTGGTCATCTTCGAACCAATCTCATCCTCATCGTAAGACTGAATCAAATCGACATCTTCTCTAGCCTCGTCCTCCATCAAATCTACAATCTCGTCACGCTTTTCTTCGTCCAACTCTTCCAAGACATCTACGGCCTCGTCAGAGTCCATAAGTTCGATAATATCGGCAGCAATCTCTGGGTCTAGTTCTTCTACGAACTCTCCTGGATCTTCTAGGTATGCAAAGATTTCCGAAAGTCTCTCAATACCAAGTAAATGATAGAGTTCCTTTCTCTCCTCTACTCCCAAGTCCTCCAAAACTGCTGCTATATCATTCTCATGATAATCATCAATCTGCTCTAGCTTAACAGTATCAGGTGCATCACTCTTAATAATCCTAGCAAGTTCCTGCTCATAGTCTTCTTTCTCAGGCATTTCTTCTGTCACTTCAACTTGGTTTTCTAGCTCTTCATTATTTAGTTTTTCGTCTTTTTCAAATTCATTGCCCATCGGAATGCACCTCCTCCCTGTGTTATTTTTGCCCTTGGCAAATTGTTTACATTTCCATATTCTTTGTCTTTTCTAAAGACCTATCCTTCAAAATGTTTTGCAACATCCTTAAGGTATTTTATAATTTCTAGATGCTGTGGACAAGCCTTTTCACACTGACCACACTCTATACAATCTGAAGCCTTTCCAAAGCTTTCTGTAAGTCTGTCATAATATGTTCCCTGTGGATTCCAGCCTTTGCCTTCAAATTCCTGCAAGTCTGCATTGTAAAGGTCGAAATACTTTGGAATAGGAATGTTCTTTGGACAACCTGATACGCAGTACTCACAACCTGTACAAGGAACTGTAATATTCTTATTAATAATGTCTGCTGCTTCTAGCACATATTCTTTTTCCTCATCAGTTAGAGGAACGAAGTCCTTCATATAAGAAGTGTTGTCATCAACCATATCAATATTTCCCATACCACTAAGAACCATCTTTACATTCTTGTGTGATGCAGCAAATCTGATAGCCCATGAAGCCACAGACATATTTGGATCTTTAGCCTTAAAGTGATTCTCAACTGCTTCAGGCACGTTCACCAAAGTTCCACCCTTAACAGGCTCCATAACAATAACTGGCACACCGTGCTTTTCAGCAACCTCGTAACACTTTCTAGACTGAATGCCTTCGCTATTCCAATCCAAGTAGTTAAGTTGCAACTGAACAAACTCCATCTCAGGATGCTCAGTCAAAACTTTATCTAAAACATCTGCTGTAGAGTGGAATGAAAATCCAATATGTTTAACTAGACCCTGTTCTTTCTTCTCCATAATCCAGTTAAAACAATCGAACTTCTGATACTTCTTGTAACTATCCTCTCCCATATCGTGAAGTAGATAGTAATCAAAATACTCTACACCACATTTTTCTCTCTGAGTATTGAAAATATTATCCCTATCTTCTAGAGAATTAATAAATCCAGAATGAAGCTTCGTCGTCAAAGTAAACGCATCCCTAGGATATCTATCAACTAGAAATTCCTTTGTCGCACCCTCGCTCTGGAAATTACAATACATCCATGCTGTATCAAAATATGTAAAGCCGCGCTCAATAAACATATCAACCATGCCCTTAACCTGCTCTACATCCACATGGTCCCCATCAAGCATAGGGAGTCTCATCAATCCAAATCCAAATTTTTTGTCGCCAAAACTAATCATCTTTTTACCTTTTCCTTATGGTTAGTTATTCGTTTTCAACTGCCTTATCTTCTGGCATTTCTGTATCTACCAAATCGCTATTCTTCTCTGAGCCTTCGGCAAAGGGACTACAAACATCACATCTTCCGTGATGGTGTACCTCTGATACAGTACCTTCTTCTTGTTCCTGTGAAGTAGCAACTTTAATACGTCCTACTCCGTCTTCCACTTTTCCATCCATCATTGCGATAAATTCTTCTAATTCTTTATCTGTAGCCATAATACACCTCCAAATAGTGTTTTTCCTCGTTAATAAATGCGCCTTCGCACACATTTAATATTAACATTTTTAGGGGTTAAAAAAAACCCTAAATTTACATAAAAAAAGTTGCCTTTTGGCAACTTTTATTTTTCAAAAAATGTTTTATTGTTTTCCAGTAAAGTGTACTTACCGTCCTTTAATTCATAAATATTAAAAGCACAATTGTGTTGCAAGTCACCTTTCCAGTAATCTTTCACCCCATGCCCTAACATATGACACTGAAGTCCCTTATTCATGGC
>CADBBS010000010.1 GCA_902793045.1 uncultured Lachnospiraceae bacterium | reverse complement strand
AAATCAAACCTAGCCTACAGAGCGGCTAAACTTTTGATGGAAGAGTTTGGCATTAAAAATGGAGTAGAGATTGAAATAGAAAAAAATATTCCTATCTCTGGCGGAATGGCTGGCGGAAGCACAGACTGCGCTGCAGTTCTAAAAGGAATGAACAAACTATTCAAACTTAAACTGACAGAGCAGCAGCTTATGGCCAGAGGAGTAAGACTGGGAGCGGATGTTCCGTTTTGTATTATGGGAAAAACCGCCCGCGCCGAAGGAATAGGCGAAGTACTAACTCCTATCAAAAACAAGATAAAAGGTTATATTGTTTTGGCGAAGCCACCTATTTCTGTATCAACTGGTTTTGTTTATGGAAGAATAGACAAGGTGAAAGTTAAAAATAAGCCAGACACAGAGGCTATGATAAAAGCCTTAGAAGACAATGACTTAGAAATGCTGGCATGCAACATCTGCAACGTACTAGAAGAAGTAACTATTCCAGACTATCCAGTAGTGCAAGAGATTAAGGTTATGATGAAAAAAGACGGTGCGCTAAATGCTATGATGACAGGAAGTGGTCCTACAGTATTTGGACTATTTGATAGCAAGGAAAAGGCTATAACAGCTATCGGTCATTTGACTGATTCAGGCATATTAGAACAGCTTTTCCTAGCAAAGTTTGTTAACTGATTTTTAACAATTAGTTTATTGACGAAAACAGACCTTAAGAGTAGAATGTAACAAGGTGATTTATGGATACATTAAATAACAACGCGCCTATCGGAGTCTTTGACTCGGGCGTAGGCGGGCTCACAGTAGCTAGAGAGATAATTAGACAATTGCCGAACGAGAGCATCGTATATTTCGGTGACACGGCTAGAGTGCCTTACGGAAGTAAGTCAAAGGACACTATCATTCGTTTCTCAAGACAGATAGTGAATTTCCTAAAGACTAAAAATGTTAAGGCTATTGTTTTTGCGTGCAACACAGCCAGTGCCTTTGCGCTTGATACTATAGAGCGCGAGCTGGACATCCCAGTTATTGGCGTGGTTAAGCCTGGCGCTATCACAGCTATTCACAGCACAAAGAACAAACGTATCGGAATCATCGGAACAGAAGGTACAATCAAGAGTGAAATGTACACAAGCTACATTCAAAGCATCGACAAAGACATAGAAGTAGTCGGAAAGGCATGCCCTTTGTTTGTTCCGCTAGTGGAAGAGGGAATGTTGGATGATGAAGTCACAAAAGAGATGGCTACTAGATATTTAAAGGAACTCCAAAATGAAAATATCGACAGCTTGATTTTAGGTTGTACACACTATCCACTTCTAAGAAAGATGGTTGGAAAGATTATGGGTCCAGATGTTTGCCTGGTTAACCCAGCATATGAAACTGCTATTGGTCTTCGCGATATGTTATCAGAAACAGGATTATCCGCAGATGAGGGAGCAGTTCCATCATACGAGTTTTATGTAAGTGATGATCCACTTAAATTCAAACAATTTGCAAACACTATAATGCCAACAGATATTGGTATTGTGAAAGAGGTCAATATAGAAAATTATTAAATAGAGGGAAAAATGAGTAGAGAAGAAGTTTTAATTGAAATCAAAAGTATTCAGAAGGTAGGCGACCAGGAAGAAAATGTAGATGTTATCGCAAGAGGCTTTCATACTGCAGAGAATGGTGAACATTTCCTAGAGTATGATGAGTTCGATAATGAAACAGATGACAAAACTGAAAACACTATCCGCTTTACAGAGAATAAAGCCGAAGTGGTTAGAAAAGGTAACATGACTGGAAACCTTACTTTTGAAAAAGGTGAGAAAAACGAGACTATTTACAGTACACCTTTTGGCGATTTAAATATGGATATCATCACAAACGATATTCAAATTGATGAGAAAGACAAACAAATCAATTTAAAAATAGTTTATGAATTATTTGCTCAAAACGAGAAAGTATCAGACCACACTATAAACGTGAGCATCAAAAAATAAAAATAATATAGTTAGATAAACAGGAGGAATATATGATTAACGCATTTATGATGATTGGACTTGCTTGGTGGACAATTACACTTATTGCTATTACAGGCGTTTTGCTTGTTGCTGTTATCGTTTTGTTCATTCTAGGTAAGAGAGCAGAAAAGAAACAAGAAGGCCAAGAGAAGATGATGGAAGAAAACGCACAGGTTATTAACTTGTTCGTTATTGATAAGAAGAAGATGAGACTAAAAGATGCTGGACTACCACAGGTAGTGCTAGAGCAGTCTCCAAAGCTAGCTAAGATGGCTAAGCTACCTATCGTTAAGGTTAAAGCAGGACCAAGAGTGATGAACCTTATCGCTGATAACAAAATCTGGGATCAAATCCTACCAAAGCAGGATATTAAAGCTACAGTAAGTGGTATCTACATCACTAAAGTTCAAAGACTTCGTGGCCCAGCTGCACAACCAAAGAAGAAAAAGAGAAGATAAATATTAAAATACAGGTGCGTTGGAACGGCTTCGAGATGATGACTTAGTAGTAATCATTACTCGAAAAAACATTTAGGGCACCAGCTCAAAAAAAGGAGTTTTCTTGATGAAAACTCCTTTTTGTTCGCTTCAAAAATTGTTTTGTGAACAATTTTTGTCCCTATGTTTTTTCTCGTACTGATTAACTAACTCTATCATCTCTGCAGAATGTTCCAACACACCTGCCTTTTGATATTTATATATTCTTTTCTTTCAACTGGTCGTGCAGCTGGGCCGCCAAGTCTTTGATCTGGTGTTTGTCCATGCCGCTTGTGTCTATTGCTTCGTAGAACTTTACGTGTGCAGTGTTTGCATAGAACTTAGGTGCATGGTTTTCAAATACTTCTTTTTCGTAGTCGATGCGTACTGGCACTACTTTGCAGTGAGTTTTTTCGACTATTTTGAATCCGCCTGTTTTAAAGTCTAGTATTTCGCCGTCTTTGGAGCGGGTGCCCTCTGGGAAGAGGAATATTGAAGTTCCGTTCTTTATTAATTCAGTGGCGTTTAGTACCATCTTTAGTCCGTCTCTAGGATCTTCTCTATCTACGAATAGGCAGTGAACGAATCTCATAAGTATGTTTAGAATTGGGACTTTGTTTATTTCTTTCTTTGCGACAAAGCCAGTAGGTTTTTTCATAAGAGGGTAGAGCACGATGATATCAAATAATGATAGGTGGTTGCCCACATATAATACAGCCTCGTCTGTAGAGATGTTTTCTTTGCCTTCGGCCACAGTCTTCATTCCGGTAATCAAGTTAGCTAAGAAAAGTCCTAACTGTACCCAGCGCAAAGATACCATATCGCATGCTTTTTTGCTGAATAGTCTAATAATTAGGAATATTAGTGCCATTAGCAATGATATTAGAAAGAATACAACCAAAGGTATTGATATAATAATTAATCTAATCATATTTTAATCCTCCGCGATTATTATAAACTAACGTATGATAAATAACAAACTAAATGTTTGGGGTTTGTCGTGCAAATAGTCAATAAAAGTAGCGATTATCGGCAAAATGTCAAAAAGTGCACTTTTTTATGCAATTATGTTAAATTTTTAAAAGGTATTGTAATTGTATTTTTTAAGTTATATAATTTATAGTACATTAAAAGGGATAATATGCTATTTTTTAAAGGAGGCAAATTATGAAAATGATGAAAAAATTGGTAGCAGTAGTTGCTGCACTAACACTAACAATTGGTATGGTATCTACAGCTATGGCAGCTTCATGGCAGACATACTTTGGTCTTAACAAGGGCTGGTATGAAGGTATGAAAGCTACACTAACATCAAACTCAGACACAGGCTGGACTGCTAAGATTTCAGACATCGGCTGGGGAGGCTGCTGGGGTGGCCAGGTATTCAAGAAAGGTCTATCAATCAAGCCAGGACAGCAGTACAACATTAAGTTCACTATTAAATCTTCTAAGTTAGACAAATGGGTTTACTTAAAGATTGGTGATGAATCAGGTAAGAAGATGAACCTAGGTAAATGGATCGATTGTAGAAAAGGTAAATCAGTTACTGTAAACGAGACATTTACTGCTAAGTATAGCGGAAAAGATATTTACTTTGGTATCGGTGGAGACTTCCATGACAGACAGAAAGTTAAAACTGATAAAGATGCTAAAGTAAGATATAAATATGCTCCAAATAGTAAGTTAGATGGTAGATTGCCATCAAACTACTCAGCTGGTCATCCTACAGTAATTTCTGTAACAGGATTTTCATTTGGCGCGCCTGCTTCAAACGGTGGAAGCGGCACTGCTAGTAACGGAACTGTAAACAGCAATGGTACAGTTAACACAGTTACTACATCAGACGGTACAGTTGCAACTGGTGATTTCACACCTATCGCATGCGGAGCTACAGCAGTTCTTGCAGCAGCAGCTATCGTTGTTTTCGCTAAGAGAAGACAGGAAGATTAATTAATAGCAATTACGATATAAAAATTGTATAAATTGTACAAAAAAAAGCACCTCAAGGGGTGCTTTTTTTGTTGAATCCTACCTAATCCTTTGATATAATTTTACCTGTAGAATATCACTATGTGATAGTTCGGGTAAGTGAAAATTTTTTCAGATCATAAGGAGGAAACTAACATGAAAAAATTTGGTCGTAAAGCATTAGCATTAATGCTTGGTTTAGTACTATGCGTATCTATGTTCGCATTTACTGGCTGCGGAGGAAGCAGCTCAGATCCTGCTAGTGCAGGATTAGTTGACAGTGATATCAAAGGTGACATCTCAATTATGACTTGGGGTGGTGACGGTAAATATCACGAAGATATTGGTTCAGAAGACCTTAGTGACAGCAAACTTACATCACAGAATGTTGCACAGGTTTATGCTGTAGCTAAGAAGTTTAAAGAAAAATATCCTAATGTAAAGATTAACATTTGGGCAAAAGCTGGTGACCCTAACCAGCCAGGAACACCTTCATGGGATCAGGAAATTGAAAACTTTAAGACAAAGTATGGTAAATATCCTGACATCTGGGGTGCAGACGATATTATTTCAGATATCAAAAAAGGTTTAGTTGCTGATTTGTCTGTATATAAGAACGAAGATTCTTACAAAGCTTACAACAAGACTTTGATGAAGCAGATGAACTACGGTGGTATGCAGGCAGGACTTCCTTCATACACTATCCCTTGGGGTATTTGGATTAACAAGTCATTAGCAGCAGATAACAATATCGATGTTCCAGATCCAGATTGGAGTATCCAAGAGTTTACAGATTTCGTAAACCAGGCAGATAAGGAAACATTCTTCGGTATGAAGTGTGCGGCTACTGACCCTGCAGGACACGATGGACACGGTCCTATGGACATCCTAGATATGGGCGTTCCAACAATCAACAAACAGATTAAAGAAAAGAACAGTATTGATCTAAATACAGACGAAGTTAAGAGTCTTCTAAAGTATGCTTCACAGTGGGCTGCTTCATCAGTTGACTCAGCAGAAGGTGCAGAGACACTTTCAACAGAAATCGCTCAGGAAAACATGGGCTATTCATGGACATACTTCGTAAACAACAGAACTTTGATTAACGTTGAAGATCCTTGGTACCTAACAGCAGGTGCTGATCCTTCAAACAAGAAATCAAACGTTTACATCAAGGCTAAAGATTGGGACTTCTATCCATTCCCATCTACAGAGTATATGGATGATGAGAACACTATTAAGCTAGTTATCGACCCTATTTGTCTACACAACTATGCTCTAGATGACTCAAATCCAAAGATGAGCAAGAAAGAAAGATCACAGTTAGATCTAACATATACATTTGCTACATACTGGACAGCATCTACAGAAGCTAGACAGGCTATCTATGATCAAGGATGGACTGAGAACAGCGTACATAAAGATTCAGCTGCCAGCGATACATTCCCTGTAGTAACAGGCGATGCTTATGATGAGCAGATGGATATTTGGAACGAGCATCCAGCACACAAGGTTTACAAAGACAAAGAAGGATTCCAGAAGGTTATCAAGATCTTCAAGGAAGGTAAATCTTGGGATTACGTAGATAAATGTTGGACTAAGAAGATTTCAGAACACGGCGAAGAAATCTACACACTTCAGGAGTGGATTTCATGTAACGACAAAGACGTTGCAGGTGCTTGGATGACAGATAAGAACTGGGCTGACTCAGTTAAATCTAAGCTAGCTGACTGGAACAAGACTATTAACAAACGTATCAAGAAAGCAGACGCTGAATTCAAGACTGCTTTGAAGAAGTACTACGGAAACACTAAATAATAAGAGGTCCGTAGGGTAAGAGTTAATAGATTTTAATTAAATCAAACAATGCGGAACTGTCTAAAAATGGCGGTTCCGCTTTTGTACTTAAAGATAGTTATTTTTAAGTAAAATTAGTAACAAATAAGGAAGATTGGAGAGAAACAACAATGAAAAGAAGAATAATCACAGCACTAATAGTCATAGCGTGTGTCATTGTTGCGGGAATCATTCTTTTCAATTTCTTTTTAAAGACTGAGCCTAGCTATGTTAAAGACATTAGCAATGCTGAATTCGAAAAAGCTTATGATACTCTTAGCAAGTCTTACTTGAATGAGGGTGAAGAAGCTGAAGTGTATTACACTGATTTCATTGCAAAGAACAGTGAGATTGGTAAAGGCGAGGCTAGTGCCAATGTTGAAGGTGGTATTTCCACTGACAGTTTTTATGAGAAAAACAAAGATGATGAGAATGTTCCTAAGGCTGTAAAAGATTATAGCAAGCCTATGAAATCTTTGGATTACCAAGATAAGGCTAAGTATAACGTTACAGTAGATAAGTCAGGGTTGTACTACTTGACAGTGGACTATATTTCAGTTGGTAGTTCACTATCCAATTACACTGTTAGTATGACAGTGAACGGAAAGCAAGAGTATTCAGAGATGAATACTGTTAGACTTCCAATCACTTGGAAAGATACTGACAAGAAAGACTTTGTGAGCAGTGGAGCTCTAAAGGCTTTCCCTAAGGATGGCTACGGAGATGAAATGACTCCAAAGCAGAAGAAAGTACAACAGTGGGAAAAGGACGCTTATCTATTCAACAATACATATACTTCGACTACTCCATTGTGCTTCTACCTAAAGAAGGGTAGCAATGAGGTTGTTTTAGAGAACGTTTCTTCAGGCGGTTTGGGCATTGGTAGCTTAAAAGCGATAGAAGCGAAGGACAAGACAAAATCATATAAAGAGTACAGCAAAGCACATGGAAAAGACCCTGTCATTAAGGATGACAAGTATGCGCTACAAATTGATGGCGTAAATTACTACAGAAAGAATTCTACTGAAATCACATACGATAATGATATCGATGATTCACTTACTAGATTCAATATAGATTATAAGAAACTCAACATTTTGAAATGGGGAGAAGCTGGTGTAGAAACTACTTACACATTTGATGTGAAAAAGACTGGTAACTACAATCTAGCACTCCACTTCAAAAACGGAAAGAAAGAGTTTGAAACATTCGAGACTATCAAATTGGACGGCAAAGTACCTTTCACAGAAATGTACAATTATGCATTTAGTGCAGAGCAGTCTGATTATCAAAATGTAATGTTAAAGGACAAGAAGGATAATCCTTATAAGTTCTATTTAACAAAGGGTAAACATACAATCACAATCAAGCAGGAAAATGCTCCTATCATGGAAGCATACAGATATGCATTGTTGATTGAACAGCATGTTACAAACTTTGACTTGGAAATCAAAAAGATTACTGGTGCTGAAGTTGACGAAAACCGTAACTGGAAGATGACTAAGTACATCAAGGGTATTGATGATTACCTAGATTCATATTCAGATATGATTCAGCACATTAGATACTTACTACAAGATTACTCTAAGAACGGAAATGCAGGAGCTGTTCTTGCATATCTAGATCAGGCAGATATCTTCATCAAAAATATGAAGGAATATCCAGATGATATTGCTCTTCACACTCAAGATCTTACTGGTCCAGATAACTCAATCCTAGTTGCGCTAAGTAGTTTCGTTCAAGAATTGACTAATAACGAATTTACTTTGGATCGCATATACGTTTGCGGAGACGAAGATCAATTAGGTAAGGCTAATAGTTCATTTGGAAGCTCACTTTGGACAGGCATTAAGTCTTTGGTTAATACTTTCATAACTGATAAGTACGATACAAAGATTTCTGAAGACAAAGATACTATCACTATCTGGTTCAACAAGGCTACTACACACGTTAACTTGTTGCAGAAGATGGCAGCTTCAGATTTTGCTAATTCAAAGTATGCTAAGGAATACGAAAAGAAGACAGGAAGAAAACTTAAAGTACATATCACAGCTATCCCTGACCCATCTAAGTTTACTTTAGCTATTGCAGCTAAGAAGACTCCAGACGTGGCTATGGGACTTATGTCATATATGCCATTCGACCTTTGTAGCCGTGGTGCTTTATATGACTTCACAAAATTCCCTGATTTCTGGCAAGTAGCGAATAGATTCCCAACAGGTGCTTTCGTATCATATGTATATAACGAAGGTGTCTACGCTGTTCCAGAACAGACGGATTTCAACGCTGTAGTTTATAGAAAAGATATCTTCAAACAGTTAGGAATTAAGGTTCCAGATAACTGGGATGAACTAATCGACATCCTACCAACACTTCAGAGATATGGTAAGAACTTCTACCATAATATTTCTCTTGGTGTTACAGGATATAAGTGGTTCTATCAGACAGCACCTATGATTCTACAGAACGGTGGAAAACTATACGTTCAGGATAAGAATGGAATAGTTAAGACTGGTATCGATAGCAAGAATGCGATTAGAGGTATGCAGTTACTTGGAGACTTGTTCAACAAGTACTCACTAGATACTGCAGTAAACTCATTCTTTAACTCATTCAGATATTCAACTCTTCCAATCGGTATTATCGGTATGGAAGACTACACACTAATCAAGAATGGTGCTCCAGAGCTTGATGGTGAGTGGGAGATTGCTCCATATATTGGAACAAAACAGAAAGATGGCGTAACAAACAGAACATTCGTAGCAAACGGAACTGGTGCAGCCATCATGAAAGACTCTAAGAAGAAAGAGGCAGCTTGGGAATTCATTAAATGGTGGACAAGTAAAGATGTTCAGACAGAGTACACAAATACACTTACATCATCATATGGTAAGACATACTTCTGGCTATCATCTAACTTAGACGCTTTACAGAATAACCCAATGGATGAAAAAGATAAGAACGTAATGCTCAAACAGATTAATTGGGTAACAGACGTTACAAGAACACCTGGTCAGTACTTACTAGAGAGAACAATCTCTAACATTTGGACAAATATGGTATTTGACGGTGTTTCAGCACAGGTTTCAGTCGACGAAAAGAAGGCTGATGTAAACAAGGAAATCACTCGTAAGATGACAGAACTTGGTTACTACAACGACAAAGGAAAACTTATTAAGAAGTTTAAACTTCGTGGTTATGACTGGATAAAGAAAAATCAAGAAGATGCTTTAAAGAAAGGGGGTAAGAAATAATGGCAGAAGTTGTTGGTAAAAAACATTTTTACAATAAAGACGGATTCAGATCATTTAGTCTCTTATTCCCTTACGCATTACTATTTTGTGGATTTATCCTAATTCCTATCATCATAGCGATGGGATTGTCATTTACATACTTTGACGTTATCAATACCCCAACATTTGCGGGTATGCAAAACTACATCACTCTACTAACAGGTGATGAAATCTTTATGAAGTATGTACTTCCAAACACAATCCTTTACGCGATAGTAGTAGGTGTGGGAGGATACGCATTATCATTTATTATGGCTTGGATTCTTGCACAGGTTACTCCTAGATTTAGAACAGTCTATGCTCTAGCGATGTATACACCATCACTTGCAGGTATGGTTATGATTCCATATGTATGGAAGATTATCTTCTCAGGTGATCAGCAAGGTCTTGCAAATGCGTATTTGATGAAATTCGGATTTATAGAACAGCCGATTCAGTGGTTGCTATCCTCGGATTACTTTATGCCGATTATGATCTTTGTATCCCTATGGTCGTCCATGGGTATCGGTTTCTTGGCGATGCTTTCAGGTATTATGAATATCGACCAAGAGTTGTATGAGGCAGCGTATATTGATGGTATTAAAAACAGAGCACAAGAAATCATTTACATTACAGTGCCATCTATGAAACCACAGATGTTATTCGGTGCGGTTATGTCTATAGTTAACGCCTTCAACATGGGCTGGATTGGTGTACAGTTGGCGGGTGCCAACCCAACACCAGAGTATGCCGGTCAGTTGATCGCTAACCACATAGACGACTACGCATATATTAGATACGAGATGGGATATGCTTCAGCCATATCTGTAACTTTGCTCTGCCTAGTATATGTATGTAGTAGAGTAGCAAATAATCTCTTTACAGAGAAAGATGAATACTAGAAAGGAGGATCATAATGGCAAATTTTCAAGGTAATAGAATTAATCCAACGAGATTTTCCAGAGGACAGATTAAATTCCATATAATCGCATTACCGCTTTCCATATTTATGATTATTCCTATAGTATTCGTAATATGTAACGCGTTTAAACCTCTTGGAGAATTGTTCAGATTCCCACCAAGAATTTTCGTGTACAACCCAACGTTGGACAACTTTAAGAATCTGATGGAAATGGCTGGTAACACTGGTATTCCAATGTCCAGATATTTCCTTAACTCTTTGATCGTAACAGGCTTAACTGTAGTACTTAACTTGATTATTACAATTATGGCTGCTTACGTATTCTCAAAGAAGAAATTTAAATTAAGTGGTGCTTTATGGGAAATCAACCAGTTAGCTCTTATGTTCGTAGCTACAGCCGTGGCTATTCCTAGATACTTAGTTATCGTAAAGATAGGAGCATACAATACTTGGTTCGCGCACATCTTACCACTAATAGCAGTCCCTGTAGGACTCTTCTTGGTAAAACAGTTCGTGGATGGTATTCCAGATGCACTGATCGAAGCTGCCGTTGTGGACGGAGCTGGAGATATAAGAATACTTAGAAGTATTATTATTCCTTTGGCGAAGCCAGCGCTTGCTACTACAGTAGTGTTGACATTCCAGGCAGTTTGGATGAACGCAGAAACATCAAACAACTATATTACAAATGAGTCACTGAGAACATTTACGTACTACGTAACGGCCCTTGGTGTAAATACCCAGATGTCTGCGCAAGGTATGATGGCGGCGGCCAACATGATTTGGTTCTTGCCTAACTTAATCATATTCATTGCAATGCAGTCTAAGGTTATGAACACAATGGCTAGCTCAGGTATCAAGTAAGGAGGCAGAGTTATGAGATTTATTAAAAGATCGTTAGTTCTGCTCCTTGCAGTAACTTTCGTGATTATGAGTGCTTTGCCTGTAGCAGCATCACAGGCAACAAGTTATACATATACTTTGGATGATGACAGCGAGATGGTAAGAACACAGGATGCTTATCTTCCAGATAGAACAATCACTGATTTGGGATTAGATAGTCCTCAGGATATGTTTATCACAGAAGACAACCTTGCTTACATCGCAGATTCAGGTAATTCTAGAGTAGTTGTATACAATATCGACACAGGAAAAGTTGATAAAATATATTCAAAAGAAACTGTCAGCGACAAAGACTTTGAAGGATTCGACAAACCATCAGGCTTGTTCATATCTAAAAAAGGCGAACTCTTTGTAGCGGACCCAGGTAAGAAAACAGTATTTAAGTTCGATAAGAACGGCAAATACGAAAGAAGATACGATAGACCTACAGCAGTTATCTTTAACGGAAGCGGTAGTAAAGATAAGACAAACTACGAGCCAAGTAAGGTAGCTATCGATAGTGGTGAAAACCTATATATCGTATCAGAAGGTTTGTACGATGGTATCATCCAGCTTGCTAAAACTGGCGAGTTCTTGGGATACTTCGCGACAAATAAAGCAAAACTATCACCTGTTCAGGCATTCTTGAAGATGATCTATACAAAAGAGCAGGCTAAGAATTCTACATTATTAAATACTGACCCACAGACATTCTCTAATGTGTTTGTAGACAAAAAGGGAATGGCGTACTCAGTTTCTATGAATGCTCCAGACGATGGACTTAAGAAACATAGTACAAAGGGTTCTAACATGTTTAAGAACGATGTAGTTTGTACAGAGCACTTAACAGACGTAACAGTAGATAATAATGGAATTATTTACACAAGTGATACAGAAGGTTTCATCTGTGTTTACACACCTGATGGAGAACTAATCTTTAAGCTTGGTGCGAAGGTTAATGACATGTCTATTTCAGGTTTGTTCAAATCTCTAGTTACTATAGCAGTAGATAACAAAGGAAACATTTGGACAGCCGATGGTGAAAATGGATATCTACAGTCATTCTCTCCAACAGAGTATGCAACCACAATTTATCACGCGCTAACTGAATACGAAAATGGTAATTATGATGTGGCATTAGATGACTGGAGTTACGTACTAAGACTTAACCAGATGTCAGTGCTAGCTCATAACGGTGTTGCTAAAGCATATTACAACAACGAGAAATACCACAAAGCGATGGAAGACTTTGAAATTGCTGGTAACAGAGAAGGTTATTCAGAAGCGTATTGGGAAGTTCGTAACAAACAAATTCAAAAATATTTAGGACCATTCTTAATAGTAGTAATTCTACTAATAGTACTTAAGATAGTTATAGGTCTTATAGATAAGAAGAAAAAGATTCCACAGGCTAGAAAGAATCTTGGCAAGAAGTTAGGTAAAGTACCGGTGCTAAGTGAGATAGGATATGCATTTAAGTGCGCAAGACATCCTATCGACAGATACTATGATATTAGAGTCGGTAAGCATGGTTCACCACTCACAGCGTTAATTATCTATGTTATCTTCTTCGGAGTATACATGCTCTACACTGTGGGTAAAGGATTTATCTATCAGTACCAGAAGGTAGAAGATATGGATATGGGAGCCGTAGTAGTTGGTTTCTTTGCAATCCTAATTCTATTTATCATATGTAACTACTTGGTAACATCAATCACAGACGGTGATGGTACTATCAAACAGATTTATATGATTCCAGCATACGGATTAATGCCAGCTATGATAGCAATGCTTCTAACAACTGGACTATCATACTTCCTAACATACAACGAAGCATTTATCTTGACAGTAATCATGATAATTGGTGTTGGATGGTCAATAGCAGTCATCTTCGAAGGACTCGCAACAGTCCACGACTATGACTTCAAGGGAACAGTAGTAAGTTTGATAATTACAGCAGTATTTATCTTAATTGCAGTAATTGTGGTTCTAGTAATTATCATTATGTGGGATCAGCTATCAGACTTCTTAGTTACATTAGGAAAGGAGGTAATAAGAAATGTCACAGGCGGCTAAAAAGTATATTAAAATATCAAGCCTTGTTGTTACAATTCTTTGCATCCTTTCACTGGGAGTTGGAGTATTCGCTGCGTATCTAAATACGAACAGAGATACTAGAAAAGCTCCTGAGAAAGCAACAGAAAAGCTTTCTATTAAAGACGGCGGCTACAAAAAACTTTGCGAGATTGGAAAGTATGAGTATTACTTCCGCGACGACAGAGATATTGTAGCAATCAAAGATAAAAACAACGGTTACATTTGGAAGACAGGTTTAGATGCACCATTTAGTAATCAGATTAGAGATGCTAAAGACGCAGTAGATAATGGTAGCGTTAAGGAATTTGCAGAGGAAGAGGAAATGACACCAGCTGAAGTTAGAGAGTTGGCTAAAACACCTCAGGAGCAAGACCTTAACTCACAGTTTACAGCTATGGCGAACTCACTTATTACTCTCGAGTATTATTCAGGTGAGGGCGATAGTATGACTACGTCAAAGGTTTCTTCAGCATCTGAAGAATCAAAAGATGGTTCATCTACACTTTCAAAAGTATCAGGCACAGATAATGAATTTAAGTTAAAATGTAAATTCGGCGTGAACGACGAAAAGATCACAATGAATGTTTACATGACTTTCACAAAAGATGGAAAGGTTAATTACAACATTCCATACAAAGAAATTGAAGATACTAACGACGGCAAGACAAAGTCAGACATCAAAAACGTTATTATCACACCATTCCTTGGAACAAGTGGTGGTGGACTAAAATACTACAGTAATGATGACCAAGCTTGGACTAAGATCAAATCTAAAAAGTTCACTCCAGGTTACGTGCTAGTACCAGACGGCAGTGGAGCATTGATGAGATTTGAAAAGAACGCAGCCAAGTTTACAGATTACCAAGGCGATGTATACGGCATTGATCCTGCCACAGATATGTATTATCACAGTGAAAAGAACGACGCTGTTGAAGTTAAACAGCCAAGTATGCCAGTGTTTGGTATTTCACACGGTGATGGTACACAAGCTGCATTTGTATCGTATGCGACAAAGGGTTCAGAGTATATGTCAATCAATGTTGTTCCAGCATCTACTGGAAAGAACAAGATTAAATATACTTATGCATACCCAGCATTCAAATACAATGCAGAGTATTTCCAAGTAAAGGATCAGGCAGGAAACTCATACAGAAAAGTTCAGGATGTTATGAACAAATTTGACATCGACATCACATACGAGTTCCTTAGCGGAGATGGAAAGGATGGCACTCCTTCAGCAGATTATGTTGGAATGGCCAAAGCTTACAGAAATTACTTGATCAAGTCAAAGACTTTGAAGAGGGTGAAGACAGCTAAGAAAGATATTCCTATCAGAATTGACTTCTTGATGTCAGATTCAAAGAAAGGTGTGTTCTCAACACAGGAAGTTCCAGTTACAACTGTGGACAATGTAAAAGACATACTAAATGACTTGCTCAAAGATAAAGTTAAAAACATTAACTCTGGACTTATTGGATGGCAGAGTGGTGGCGAAACAATGGCTAAGCCAAACAGCACAAGTTTCTCAGGCGACATTGGTAGCGAGGGAGACTTCGAAGATATGATGGCATACTTTAATAAGAAGAAAGTCGATGTATCATACTCAAGAGATTTCGCAAACATCAACGAAGATATGACAAGTTACTATGGAGTGGCAGCAAGACACTTGAGTACTAAGTATATTGAAGTTGATAAGACGGCTATCTTGCCACAGAATGTTCCAGTTACAGAATTTGGTTATGCAAGCCCAGAGACTAGTGACGAATGGTTAAATGATTTATATGATGATTTGTATGATGACGATGACGCAAGCAAGTCATTTACCGTAGATGGAATTTCAGATATGTTAGTTAGTTCATATTCTGGAAAGAGTGATTTCACATCACCATCTGAGGCTATCAAACTATATCAGAAATCATTTAAGAACATTAAAAAGAAGACGAAGCTAAATATGGTCAACCCTAACCAGTATTTGTGGAAGTACACAGATCGTTTCTTACAGTCATATGTAGGAACATCACAGTACGTATACGAAACAGATACAGTTCCATTCTTACAGATGGTATTAAATGGAACAATGGAAGTTTATGCACCATATTCTAACTTCTCATTCTACTCAAAGAGCGACATGCTCAAGATGATTGATTACAATATTTCACCATCATTTGTAATCACAAAGAAACCTTCATACTTGCTAGCGGCTACAACATCAGCTGATTACTACTCAACAGAGTACAGCCAGTATGAGAAAATCATTAACAACATTTATAATGTAGTAAATGATGGACTAAAGGACGTTCAGGGATATGAATGGACAGACAGAAATGTATTGGACGATGGTGTTATCGCTAATACATATGAAAAAGATGGTGAGACAAAGACAGTTGTTATTAACTACACAGACGACAAAGTCACAGTTAAAGGACAACAGATCGACAAACAAAGTGCAAAAACTTTGGAAGGGGGTGTTAAGTAATGGCAGACAAAAAAGTAAAAGAACCTAAAGTTAAAGCCCCTAAGAAAAAGAAACTTAAAACTTACCAGCAGAGACAGGATAGAAATGGTTATGCATTTATGGCACCATGGATCATTGGATTCTTAGCATTTACAGCATTCCCATTTGTAATGACAATTTACTTGAGTTTTACTCATGTAAAGGCAACTATCCTTGGATACGACATCAAGTGGGTCGGATTAGCAAATTATAATTCAGCATTCTTCAAGAGTGAGACATTCACTCCAGCATTGCTTTCATATTTGCAGATGATAATTCCTTACACATTTATCGTAGTAGTATTATCATTTATCATCGCCTACTTGCTATGTAAGATTAATGTAGGTAAGAGTATTTTGAGAACAATATACTTCCTACCAGTAATCATTATGTCTGGTCCAGTTATGACTCAGATATTAAATGTACAAGATGCTGGACAAGCAGCTTCAGCAGCATCACAAGCAGCGGATGCAGCCATTCAGACAAACGCATTCTCAGACATATTCATTATGCAGATCATTCAGAGTTATTCTCCAGGATTTGCAAATGCTCTAGCAGGTGTGTTTGATCACTTATCAATAATACTTTGGTTTACTGGAATCCCAATTGTACTATTTATCAACGGACTTCAGAAAATCAACCCAAGTATTTACGAAGCAGCTAAGATTGATTCAGCCAATGCTTGGCAGATTATGTGGAAGATTACAATACCAATGCTTAAGTCTATCGGACTTATCATTACAGTCTTCACAGTAATTCAGCTTGGTATGTACGAATCAATCAACCCAGTTTATGAATTGATTAAAGAGCAGACAGGTAAGACGGACGGTGGACTCGGGTACGCCGCCACATACTCTTGGATTTACAGTATCCTAGCCCTTCTAATTATTGGAATTGTATTCTTACTATTTAAGGATAGAAAACCAAAAGATATTAAGGCTAGAGAAAGACAAGAGAAGAAACTCAAGAAACTAGATAGACAGCAGAAGCGTAGACTAGCTGCTCAGAGAAGACACGAGAGGAAGGAGGCAAAGCGTTTTGGCAAGTAATTTAAAAGATAAAGTTAAAAATTTAGATATTAAAAAAGTCAAAAACTACAGCTTTGCCAAATTCAAAAAACTTAAAGCTGTAAACATCATTTCAAAGATTGCAATATACTTCGTACTTATTTGTATCGGATATGTATATTTGAAACCAATTTTTGAAATGGTATCTAAGTCAATAATGACAACAGCCGATTTGATTGACCCATCAATCACTTGGTTGGCAAAGCACTTTACAATGAGTAACTTTGTGGCAGCTGTGAAAGCTCTTGATATTCCTACATCGCTAATCGGTTCTATATGGTTCTCAGGACTATTAGCTGTAGCGCAGACTCTAGTGTCAGCCACTACAGGATTTGCGTTATCAAGATACACTTTCAGAGGTAGAAACTTCTGGTACATAATGCTTATCTTAGCATTCATCCTACCAGTTCCTCTACTAACAGTTCCTAGAATTATGATCTTTGAAACATTTAAGACATTAACAGGAATTCAGCTACTTAACACTATTTGGCCACAGTTCTTAATGTCCTTGCTTGGACAGGGAACATACTCAACAATGCTAGTATTGATATTCTATAACTTCTTCAATATGATTCCTAAGTCATTGGACGAAGCTGCTATGATTGACGGTGCTGGATCACTTAAGGTGTTCTACCACGTAGCAATTAGACTATCAACAGCTACAATACTTGTAGTATTCCTATTCTCATTCGTATTTAACTGGAATGAGACATATACCACAAGTACTATGTTAGGTGATGCAGTAGAGCTATTGCCTACACAGTTGTCGGCATTCGGTTCTTCGCCGGAGACGCAAACAGCCGTGAACGAAGCCAAACGAATGGCCGCCACACTGATTTCTATTTTACCTTTGTTGATACTATACGGTGTTGTACAAAAACAATTTATCCAAGGTATCGAAAACACAGGTATTACAGGCGAATAATTATCAAACCTACAGAGTTCGTGTGTGGGCTCTGTAGGTAGATAAATACTAATTATTATCACTATTAAGTTCTATAATGACAATAGGAAAATAGGACAACGTTGACACACATAGGAGGAAGGAAATGAAAACTATCAGAAAAGGAATTTCAATATTAGTTGCATTGGCAATGATAGTTACCATCTGTGCAGTGGA